>CAZWCK010000100.1:0-4700 GCA_964632625.1 uncultured Oscillospiraceae bacterium | reverse complement strand
TAAAGTATTTATTGTGATTTTTAAAAATTTATTCTGAATCTATAAGTAGATTATACTCCTTATTTGTTAAATATAATACATTTACATTAAAAAACCTCCTATTCATCGTGTTTTCAGCTACGATAAATACAAGGTTACATATATGTCCCAGTGACAATAATTACATATAACATAATATAATCACGGGCACAATTGTTTTACATTTTCAAAGCAACCACTATTCAAATTTCTAGTAATCTATTTCATCCAAGTCAATGGAACAGTTGTGATGTACCTTCTGAACATCATCATTATCTTCAAGAATTCCAATCATCTTTGCAAGCTTCTTGATGTCATGCTCATCTGATGGTGCACTTTCCATTGAAGGGACATATTCTATGTCAGATTCAAGTAAAACATAGCCGGCTGCGGCAAGCGTACTGTGAACAGTTGTATATACAGAAGGATCTGTTTGAATTTCAAAAGAATCTTCATGCACAATCATGTCCTCTGCTCCCGCTTCTAAAGCTGCTTCCATAACTGTGTCCTCATCAAGTTTATCAGTTTTCTCTATAATAATAACACCTTTTCTTGCAAACATATAGGATACGCATCCCGGTGTTCCAAGATTTCCACCATATTTATCAAAAGTAGATCTTACTGCTGCTGCAGTTCTGTTTTTATTATCTGTAAGGGCATCAACGATTACGGCAACACCTGCTGCACCATAACCTTCAAAGCTTAATTCTTCATATGTTTCACCTTCTAACTCACCTGTGCCTTTTTTGATGGCTCTTGCGATATTGTCATTTGGAAGGTTTATTCCCTTTGCCTTTTCTATTGCTACCTTTAATGTAGCATTATATTCAGGATCTCCTCCAGCCTTTGCCGCTACTGTAATTGCTCTTGAATACTTTGTAAACATTGCAGATCTTTTGGAATCCTGCGCTGCCTTACGTCCTGCTATTGTTCCGTGTCTTCCCATGGAGACACCTCCTATCTTAAATAATAATATCTATTTAGTATACACTATTGACAAAGTGAATTCAAATCTTTTTTACATATTTTCCAAATTCCTATATGCTGTGGCCATCATCAACTTGATCCTGTTCAATTGGTTTACATCACTGGCACCCGGATCATAGTCAATTGCAACAATATTTGCTTTTGGATTCCTGTTTCTTAAGGGCTTCATCATGCCTTTTCCTGTCACATGATTTGGAAGGCAGGCAAATGGCTGCATACAGATTATATTTTGACAGCCGCTGTCTATCAAGTCCATCATTTCACCTGTTAGTAGCCACCCTTCTCCACATTGATTTCCAAGAGAAACGATTTCCTTCGCCTTGGCGGCAATTTCATGTATATACATTGGTGGTTCAAATCGGTTACTCAGTTCCAATGCTCTTCTTGCAGGTTTTCTAAAGAATTCTACAACCTTTATTGCTATTTCATTTACAAGCATTGTGTTATATTTACCAGAAAGTCTTTCAAAATTAAATCTTTTACTATACATACCATAAAGGAAAAAATCTACCAAATCAAGAACAACTGCCTCCCCGCCTTCTTTTTCTATTATACCTACAACATCATTATTTGCTGTTGGATGGTATTTCACAAGTATTTCTCCCACAACCCCCACCTTAGGTTTCTTTATATCCTTCAGCGGAAGCTTATCAAAATCTCTAACTATCAAAGTGGTGTTTATTATAAATTTTCTCATACTTCCATCTTTAACATTGCTTTGAGCCTTTAATGCCCATTTTTTATACAAAGCATCAGCAGAGCCTTCTTTTTCTTCATAAGGTCTTGTAGCATATAGAACTCTCATAAAAATATCTCCGTAGATAAGACCCATTAGCATTCTCTTAATCATACGAATATTGAATTTAAAACCAGGATTTTTCTCAAGGCCCACCATATTTACCGATATTACAGGAATTTGCTGCATATCCAAATCTTTCAATGCTTTTCTTAATAATGATACGTAATTACTTGCTCTACAGCCTCCTCCTGTTTGAGACATGAATATGGCAGTTTTGTCCAAATCAAAGCCGCCTGATTTTAAGGCAGAAATTATCTGTCCCAAGGTTACTATTGTGGGATAGCATGCATCATTATTTATGTATTTCAAACCTTCTTCAACTGCATTTTTGTTTACGGAAGGCAGCAATACTGTTTTATAGCCTGCGCTTTCAAGTGCAGTGGAGAAATATTGAAAGTGCATTGGTGACATTTGTGGAATCAAAATCGTGTAACCTTTTTTCATTTTCTTTGTGAATATTTTTCTTACATATGTTTTATTATAATCAACATGCTTTATAGAATTTTTTTGTCTTTCCTCCATTGCCGCTTTCAAAGATCTTATTCTAATTTTTGCAGCACCAAGATTTCCACCTTCATCTATTTTTAAAACCGTATATAATTTATTGCAATTATTTATTATTTCCTCAACCTGATCTGTAATTACTGCATCAAGGCCACATCCAAATGAGTTGAGTTGTATAATCTCAATATCATCTGTAGATCCCACAAACGTTGCTGCCTTGTATAATCTCGAATGGTACATCCACTGATCCAAAACCCTTATAGGCCTTTTTAACTTGCCAAGATGTGATATTGAATCCTCAGTTAGAACTACTATGTCAAAGCTGGAAATAAGCTTATCTATACCGTGATTTATCTCCGGATCCAAATGATACGGACGACCTGCAAGAACTATTGCTTTTTTATTGTTCTGTCTTGCATATCTTAGTGCCACTTCTCCTTGTTTTTTTATTTCACCTTTGAACCTTTTGTCCTCTTTTCTTGCCTTGTCCACAGAGTAAGAAATCTCTGGCAAGCTTATTCCCAATGGTTTCAAATAAATATGCAATTCCCTTTTCAAATACATATCATTATCATATGGCAGGAAGGGATGTGAAAATATTACATCATTTTCTTTAAACAACTCATCCATATTTCCTGCTATTACTTCGGGATAAGTAGCTACTATGGGACAATTGTAATGATTTGGTGCTTCATAATCTTCTTTTCTTTCATAATTTATACTAGGGTAGAATATCCTTTTAACCCCTCTGTTTACTAACCACTTGATATGTCCGTGTACCATTTTGGCGGGATAACATGCAGTGTCTGAAGAAATAGTATCAATTCCACCTTCGTACAATTCTTTTGAAGATTGAGGTGACAGTTCAACTCTAAATCCAAGTGTTGTAAAAAAAGTAAACCAAAATGGATAGTTTTCATACATATTAAGAACACGTGGAATACCTATCACTCCACGTTTTGCATATGCTACTTCCAATGGCTTATACTTGAACAACCTTTTAAATTTATACTCATACATATTTGGAATGTTATTGCTTTCCTTCTCTTTTCCTTCCCCCTTTTCACATCTGTTTCCAGTAATGAATCTGGATCCGTCATTAAATTTATTTATGGTAAGAAGACAATTATTTTCACAACCTCCGCATCTGGCATGTGTATTTGTAACTGTAAAAGCATTCATTTCTTCCATCCCTACAATCGTGGACTCTGTTCCTTCGATGAAATGCTCTTTTGCAATCAGAGCTGCACCATAGGCACCCATTATTCCTGCAATATCCGGCCTAACAACATCTTTTCCTATTATTCTTTCTATGCTTCTCAAAATGGCATTATTCAGGAAGGTTCCTCCCTGAACAACAATCTTTTTCCCTGCTTCTTCAGCATTTCTAAGCTTTATTACCTTATAAAGTGCATTTTTTACTACCGAATATGACAGACCTGATGATATATCCCCTATTGTAGCACCTTCTTTTTGTGACTGTTTAACTTTTGAATTCATGAATACTGTACATCTAGTTCCAAGATCCACTGGATGTTTTGCAAATAAAGCCTCTTCTGCAAAGCTCTCTGCATCCATGTTAACTGATTTTGCATAGGTTTCTATGAAGGAACCACAACCTGAAGAACAGGCCTCATTCAACATTATATTGTAAATTGCTCCATCCTTTATTTTCATGCATTTCATATCCTGACCGCCAATATCCAGGATAAATTCTACACCTGGAAGAAATTCCTCAGCAGCCTTGTAATGTGCCATGGTTTCAATTTCTCCAAGATCAACTTTGAAGGCTGCCTTGATAAGTCCTTCTCCATATCCTGTAACCGTTGCATTTGCAATATATGCCACATCAGGGAGCTGACTATACAATTCCCTTAGCATAATTAATGTGGCCTCAAGAGGTTTACCTTCGTTGCTCCTATAAAATGAATATATAAGAGTTTTATCTTCATCTATTAATGCAGCCTTTGTTGTTGTTGAACCTGCATCAATTCCAAGAAAAACTTTACCTTTGGCTTTTCTTATATCTTTTCTTTTGATTTTATCCTTATCATGCCTGTTTTTAAATTCTTGATAATCTGCATCATTTCTGAATAATGGCTCAAGAAATTTTGTTTCAGACATCATATCGCAATCTGTATTGTGCAAAGCTTTATTAATAGTCTCAATTGATACCATATCATGCTTTTTTGCAAGAAGAGCTGCACCAATTGCAACAAAATATTTAGAGTTATCAGGAAAAATCACCTGTCCTTCTTCCAATTTCAAAGTTTCTATAAACCTTTTTCTAAGCTCTGACAAAAATGATAAAGGTCCCCCCAAAAATGCAACATTTCCTTTGATGGTCCTTCCACACGCAAGCCCACTGATAGTTTGATTAACAACAGCTTGA
>CAZWCK010000099.1:0-4707 GCA_964632625.1 uncultured Oscillospiraceae bacterium | reverse complement strand
ATTTTGTGCTTTATTTTTCTTGCTGTTGCAATAAAGGCGGATATATTTCTAGGAGTACCTTTGATTGCTTGTATAGGGGTATTTTCAATTATTGCACTGATAGAAAAGAAAAAAATAAAAGAAATTGCCTTCATGTTATGGAGTGGTACAAAAAAATCTTTTGGTATACTTAAAATATTTATTTTATTAGGTGCTATAGGGAGTACGTGGATTTATTCAGGTACTTTGCCGGCAATGGTATATTACTGCCTTAAGTATATTACACCACAGCTATTTATTCTATTTTGTTTTGTGGGTTGTGCAGTAGTTTCTTATTTAAACGGGTCCTCTTTTGGTACTGTTGGAACCATTGGCGTTGCATTAATAACCTTGGCAAAAGCAACAAATCTGCCTTTGGCAATAATTTCTGGGGCAATAATTTCCGGGGCTTATTATGGTGACCGGGGAGCTCCGGTTTCTTCTGCTGCAGTATTGGTTGCAGGAATAACCTCTACTAATCATATGGAAAATGTAAAGAATATGCATAAGTCAGCTGGATTACCGTTGATATTGACCATTGTTTTTTTTGGAATACTATCATTTTTTAATCCTTTACCCAATAACGATTCTCAAATGATGGTGAATATAGCAGAAGAATTTAAAATTTCAATAATAGTATTAATTCCGGCTATTTTGATGTTCATATTGCCATTATTGAAAATAGATGTGATTATTTCAATGGGAGCGAGTGTTATTTCGGCGTTGATAATTAGTGTCGCATTACAAATTGCTCCTTTGGCTGTAGTATTAAAATCTATGATTTTTGGATGTTCATCAGTAGGTGCACTTGAGGGAACTTTCAATAGTGGGGGAATTATTGCATTTCTTATTACTTATATAATGGTAGGGCTTTCTTGTGGCCTTGCAGGTTTATTTAATGGATTAAATGTCTTTGGTAAAATCAAAGGAACCATAAAAAAATATATTGATTCAGGAAAAAAGAGAATGGAAGTTACTTCACTCGTCAGTATTTTTACATGTGCTTATGGTTGTAATCAAACTATTGCTTCTATTTTAACATGCGAGATAATGGGAGATAGCTATCAAAATGATAATAAGCAGTTAGCATTGGATATAGAAAATTCAACGCTTACCATTGCAGGATTAATTCCTTGGTGTGTAGCATCCTTTGTACCTACAGGAATACTTGAAGTAAGCAAGGTTGCATATATCCCGTTTGCATTTTATCTATATGCAGTACCGATTTGCACTATTTTGTTTTATGATAAAATTGGCAGGGTAAAAGAGTAAAATAAAAAGGAGGCTATATGGAAAATAATGATATTAGATCATACTTGGTTGTAGCAAATCCCGTGTCAGAGTCGTGGAAGGTCATGGCTAATGATGTATTAAAGACATTCGTAGAGCAGTACCTTAAAGTTACAGACAAAAATTTAATTGTGGAATTTTTTTGGAGTGGAATTGAGCCTACATATGCAGGAGTGGAATTTTATAAAAATGTGTTTTTCTTACAAGAAAAATATGGTAAACGACGAAAGATAGTAAATACCATCAAAACTAGCGGGGAATTTCTTAATGATGAATGGTGTCAGTTTTTAAGTGAAAACAAATTCATGGTAACCGTTAAATTAGATGGACCCAAAGTAATACATAATCATTTTCAAAAAGACAGGAATGGTGGAGGTACTTTTGATGCAACCATGAATGCAATTGGATTGTTGAAATTCTACAAAATAAAATATGATACAATCACAACAATAAATGATGTAAATGTCAAATTACCCAAACTGATTTATAAATTTATATCAAAACATTCTTCTGACATAAATTTTCAAACTAATATTAGAGATAGTAAAATCAGCGGTAGAGAGTTTGGAGAATTTATATGTGAGATATTGGATGAATGGTATGAAAAAGATCGTGAAAAAATCAACGTGCAATTATTTGAAGCAACATTAAATAATCTTGAGGGACGGTATGCAGGCATTTGCAAATATGAGAGATATTGTGGCAAAAAACTTGCCATAGATGCAAATGGAAATGTGTATTCTTGTAAAATGTATATGGATGAAAGATTCTTATTAGGAAACATATTGGAAGATAATTTGGAAGACATGATTAAAAATAATAAGAACTTTGGAAATAAGAAGTTAGGAGATTTATCAACAGAATGTATGAGCTGTTGCTATTTTGAACTATGCTATGGAGGCTGTCCTTTTGATCGAAAAGCTTCTGCTGAAAGTGATAATAACAACTATTTGTGCGAAGGCTATAAAATGTTTTATAAAAGGTTTTCTGAATTATTTAGAGAAGAGGAAAATAGTGTTTGGAATAGAGTTCTAAGGTAAGAGACCAAATAAAAGAGTTGTAAATAAGAGTTCATTTACAAAAAGGACCAAGTCGTTGTGATGCCTTGGTCCTTTATTATGTTTCTTCTAATCATACTTTTTATGTAATAAGTAAAAATCTTAAAAATCAATTCTATTTGAAGGTGTTGCAACTCTATTGATTATCGCTGCCGCTTCGGCTCTTGAAATATTTGTTGCAGGACTGAAAGCTCTGTCACTTCCTGTTCCTGTCAATATACCCATTATGTATAGTTTCTGAATGGAAGTTTTGTATAATGAAGCTTCAATGTCAGGGACAATAACTTCGCTATTTAGAATGGAATTGTCAGATGAAAGTAGTGTGTTCGAAAAGATATAAGCCATTTGTTCTCTTGAAATCAATCCATCATAATTGAGGAAGTCTCCAGGCTGAATAATACCTTTTTCCACGGCATAGTTGACAGCATTGTCGTACCAATTAACCCCTCCGCCTACAAAGCTTGTTCCCATTACATAGTTATGTTCCTTTACTGCAAGGGTAATCGCCTGAGCAACGGTAAGGTTGCCTGAAGGATCAAAGGTTCCATTACCCATGCCATCTATTATTTTGAGTCTTACAGCAGCTTGAACATCATTAAAGTACCACGCATCCTTTGCAACATCTGTGAAAGAAGAGGTTTCGGGTAAAGTTGTGACAGGTGGTGTAATATTTTCAGACGGAAATTGCGAATAATAACTGGTCAATTTGTCAGCACAACCTTGTCTGTTTGTCAAAATATCCTTTGCACTATAATAAAAATTGCCTTTTACTTGATCATATTTAGCATCAATTTTCAGATGTTCATCTATTTCAGAAGCAACCTGATCTCTGTAAATTCCCTCTCCAATATATAAGGAAACATTAGTGCCCTTAACCAAGTTAGACCACCAGGAAACGAGAGTTTCATAGTCAGCCTGAGCATGTCCGATTTGCCAGTAAATCTGTGGAGCTATGTAATCTACAGTTCCTGCTTTTACCCATGAAACCGCATCTCCAAAAACAGAATAGTAACCCTCGCCCCCATTTGTAGCAGAGCCTGATGGATCTGATTTGCTGTTTTTCCATATTCCAATAGGACTAATTCCAAAAACAACGGAGGGCTTGTGAGTTTTTATTGTATTGCTTACAGCGGCTACCATTTGGTTAGTAATAGCCCTTCTAGCATTAGCCACTGCGCCATCTCTACTTTCGCCACTTGGGAGTGGATAGCCTGAAGGATAAAAATAATCATCAAAATGTATTCCGTCAACAGAATAATTGTCAACTATTTCAGCAACAGTATCACAAATATGCTGCTCTACCTCGGGCAGGTCAGGGTTATAGTAAAGAGCATTTTTGTATGTAATTGTCCATTCGGGGTGAAGTACAGCAGGATGATTGGCAGATAATGTAGTTATATCTGCATTTGGAGTGGATACACGATATGGGTTCAGCCAAGCGTGAAAAGACATACCTCTATTGTGAGCTTCTTCAATCATAAAAGCCATTGGATCATATCCAGGGTCTTTTCCTTGAGTACCTGTCAATATGGCTGACCATGGGTTAATGCTTGATTTATAAAGAGCATCAGCACAAGACCGCACTTGCACTACAACTGTGTTAATACCGCAAGCTTTGAGGGCATCAAGGGTTTTGATAAAATCCGCCTTTTGAGCTGATATATCATTTTGTGTAATCGGGAATAATGTGCTTGCTGTTTGGGGAAGTGTGACTATCCACGCTGCTCGAGTATCATTCATATAGCTATCAGCATAGGACTGTGAAGTGTTTTCAAATTCGACTCCCCAAAACATACTAGTGAACATAGCTGCTACTAAAAATACTACTAAAAATCTTCTAATCAATAATCTCATCTGTTGCCTCCATATAATTCGTATTTTAAGCTGCAAAAATCGGATATATATCACATTATTCATATCATTTAGTCTCGCAAAGAGATTAACAATATTAACATGTATCTGATTACAACTAGAAGTATTATATCAAAACAAGCTATGACAAGCAACAGGTGTAATGATTTTTGGATTGTTAAAATTTACATTTAGCACTGTGCAACTCTTTGATAAAAATTTACAAAAATTTACAACACTTGTTATAAAAAGTTATAAAAATTTACAAAAAGTTGTTGACAATAATTGATATAGATGGTACTATATTTCTTGCAGTGACTTACAAGAATTACTTTGTGGCCTGCTATGGCGGTGTAGCTTAGTTGGCTAGAGCGTCCGGTTCATACCCGGAAGGTCGGTGGTTCGACTCCACTCGCCGCTACCACCATTAGTGGCCCGGTAGTTCAGTTGGTTAGAATGCCAGCCTGTCACGCTGGAGGTCGACGGTTCG
>CAZWCK010000098.1:0-4792 GCA_964632625.1 uncultured Oscillospiraceae bacterium | reverse complement strand
ATGTAAAAAATATTGTTTATTATATTTACCATAAATTTACAAAACACGTTTATGAATACATTATTGCTTATTTTTGTGATTTGAAACATAATATTTTATTTTTTTTAAAATTAATTGTTGACAATCAACAATTATACCTTTATACTAAGGCTCATACAATTTAATATTGTAAGTTGATAGAGGCGCAATTGATAATAGTATCCGGCGGAGGCGGTAGCCAGCGAACCCGGAAAAAGGAGAAATTGCCGAAGGGTATTTCTGGACACAGATTACTTCTGGGCCAAGGTAAAACATATCTTGGACTCCTGCTTAGAGAAATCTTTGCAGAGGTGCTATCGATTGCAACCCATTATTTAATTTTTGCAAGAACAATAAAAACGAAGTGAATTCCCGGTTTTATTCTGTGAAAATTAACCATTATGTTGCATCGATAGATGCAACTTTTTTAATGCCAAAAATAATATTTTGATTAGGAGGAAAAATAATGGCAATTTTCACAGGCTGCGGAGTAGCTTTAATAACTCCCTTTCAAGAGGATGGAAGCATTGACTTTCATCGGTATGAAGAATTAATTGAATGGCAGATTTCCCAGGGAATAGAAGCAATTATTTCCTGTGGAACCACAGGAGAAGCTTCTACACTAAATGATGAAGAACACATCCAAACCGTCAAATTCTGCGTGGATGTAATAGCTGGAAGAGTTCCTGTTATCGGAGGTGCCGGCAGCAATGACACAAGACACGGAATTGCTCTTGCAAAGAAAATAGAAGAAGCGGGTGCAGACGGACTTCTACTTGCTACGCCATACTACAACAAATGCTCTCAGGAAGGATTGATCAGACATTATACCGCTACTGCTGATGCAGTTAACATTCCTTGTATCCTTTATTCTGTTCAAAGCCGTACCGGAGTAAATATTTCACCTTCAACAGTGGCCGAGCTATCAAAACACCCAAATATTGTAGGAATAAAAGAAGCCAGTGGGAATATATCACAGGTTGCTGAAATAGCCCGTCTTGTTCCTTCAGACTTTGCGATTTACTCAGGAAATGATGATATGGTAGTTCCAACTCTATCTCTTGGAGGTATAGGATATATATCAGTAATTGCAAATATAATGCCACGTCAATCAGTAGAAATGTCACGTAACTATCTTAATGGCCAAATAGACGCTTCCCGCGAATTGCAACTTTTCCTGAAGCCCCTTATAGATACACTTTTTGCAGATGTAAATCCAATTCCAGTAAAGGCTGCTCTTTATAAGATGGGCAAATGCAAATTGGAATACAGATTACCCCTTTGTCTGCCAAGTAATGCAGTACAAGACAGAATAGAAAAAGATTTAATAGCATATGGTATCATATAAATATTTTTAATAAAAATATTTATATGAATAAAATACTAGTGCTACAAAAAAACAGCACAGAATGGAGAGAATTATGAGAGTAATAATAAATGGTTATAAGGGGCGAATGGGTGTCCAGATTGCTGAAGCTTTAACATCCTTTGAAGACATGAAATTAGTTGCGGGTATTGACAACAGAGCTGACGGCACAGAAACTATTCCCTGCTTCAATAGCCCATTTTTATGTAATATAGAGGCTGACGTTATAATCGATTTTTCACATTTTTCCGCAGTAGAAGATTTACTAACCTTTGCAAAAGATAAAAAAATACCTATAGTAATTGCCACTACCGCTCTTGGAGACAAAGAGCGCAATGCCATTGAAAATGCGGCAAAGATAATACCTGTTTTTACTTCTTACAATATGTCCTTGGGGATAAATACTATAATTGCTTCATTATCATTATTAGTTCCACCATTGGAAAAAAACTTTGATATTGAAATTGTGGAAAAACATCACAATCAAAAGAAGGATTCTCCTAGCGGTACAGCCCTTCTCCTTGCTGATGCAGTGAATAACAATTGCAGCTTAAAAAAGGAATATATTTTTGGAAGACACGGAAATGCAGATTCATGTTCTATTGACCAAATATGTATACACTCTGTAAGAGGTGGTACAATACCAGGTGAACACACAATAATACTTGCGGGAAATGATGAAGTTATTGAAATTAAACATACTGCCCTATCTAAAGAAATCTTCGCACAGGGAGCAATCTCAGCGGCTCAATTTATAGTCTCAAAACCTGCCGGGCTGTATTCAATGAATGATTTGATAAATACAAAAAGATTAAAACAGGAGGTTCATAATGAATAATTCAGAAATTAACATAACACAAAATAATACCACTTCGAAAATTAGAATAGGAATTGCAGGCTATGGAAATTTGGGGCGAGGTGTAGAGTTTGCTCTTAATCAAAATGATGATATGGAATTAGTTGGCATCTTTACAAGAAGAGACAAGACTCAACTTCATAGCCCTTTTGATACCTCAAAATTCTTTTACATTGAAGATGCCTTAAAAATGAAGTCCCTCATTGATGTAATGATAATCTGTGGAGGCAGTGCAACAGATTTACCTGTTCAAAGCCCATTTTTTGCGGAGCATTTTAACATTGTAGACAGCTTTGACAATCATGGAAAAATTCCAAAACACTTTAACAAGGTTAATTTGATAGCTTTACAACATGAAAATACTGCAGTCATTTCTGCTGGCTGGGACCCTGGATTATTTTCGATTAACAGAGCTCTTGCCGAGGCAGCATTGCCATTAGGTAAAACCTATACCTTTTGGGGAAAAGGTGTTTCTCAGGGGCATTCAGATGCAATTCGAAGAATCCCTGGGGTTGTAGATGCAATTCAATATACCATACCCATTGAAGATGCACTGAAAACTGTCAGAGAAGGAAAAACTCCAGATTTATCCGTAAAAGAAAAACACAAACGAGAATGCTTTGTAGTGGTTAAAAATGAAAAATTACAGAAAGAAGTAAAAGACTACATCATAACCATGCCAGACTATTTTGAGGATTATATCACTACCGTTAATTTTATAACACTTGATGAACTGAATAAAAATCACAAAAAAATGGATCATGGTGGCTTAGTCATAAGAAGTGGAAAAACCGGAATAAATGAAGAAACTGATCAATTATTTGAATTTTCCTTAAAGCTTGGCTCAAATCCTCAGTTTACTTCCAGTGTACTTGTGGCTTATGCACGAGCAGCCTACAGGCTTTCACAAAATGGAAACTTTGGTGCAAAAACAGTACTTGATATTCCACCTGCATTAATGTTAAATATCCCTATAGACGAGCAACGTGCTAAATTAATATAGAGAATAAAATAATTAATAAACTGTAATAAATTGCTATAACCCAAAACGAAAACAGACTATCCCTTATCTCAACAAAATTGCTGTTATAGAGTAGTCTGTTTTGGTTTACCCGTGACAAACAAAATCAAATTTGGAGATTTATCTTACAATACCCACTCTCCATCTTCAAATATCAGCACTTCTTTTCCATCTTTTGTCATGCCTGTTATTTTCATATCTTCACTTCCTACCATTACGTCCTCGTGTACTAAGCTGTCATTTACACCTTTTTTCAGTAGCTCCTCCTTATTCATTTTTGTTCCTCCAAGCACTGTTCCTGGGTAACCTTCACCAAAAGCAATATGGCAAGCAGCATTTTCATCGAACAAGGTTTCAAAGAACAATATTCCCGATTGATTAATAGGACTTGAGTTTGGAACCAGAGCGATTTCTCCGATATGACGCGCTCCTTCATCAGTATCTAAAAGCTGGCCTAACAGCTCCGCTCCCTCTCTTGCTGAATAATCCACTACTTTTCCATCCTTGAAAGTAACAGAAAAATCCTTAATTAAATTGCCATTATAAACATAAGGCTTGGTACCTTTTACCACACCATTTGTACGTTCCCTGTGCGGTGCAGTAAATACTTCCTCAGTTGGAATATTTGCAATAAAAGTATAACCCTCAGGTGTTTTACTTTGAGCACCCTCCCATATTGCATCCTCTGCAAGACCTACTGTAAGATCAGTGCCATTTTTACTTTTTAATCTAACACTATTCAGCTTTAATTCATTTAATTTGTCTCTACATGCAGTTATTTTTTCAATATGAGCTGTCCATTCTCCGACAGGATCGCCATTTGTAACTCTGCAAACATCAAAAATAACCTTATATAATTTTTCAACTGCATCTTCATCATCTGGAAATACTTTTTTGGCCCAGCTTTCACTTGGAATAGCTACAATACTCCATTGAACTTTATCTGACATAGTATATTTTCTAACAGGAATTGAAGCCTTAGACATTGCTGTATGAGCCTTATCAACCTTTATTGAATCCAATCCTTTAAAAATTTCAGGATCATCCGCTATTATATGAAGGAAACACGCCCCTCCTTCACTTTCTAAATAGTCAAGCTTGCTTCTGATTATCCACGGTTTGATATCCTCAACCACTTCAAGTTCTGAATGTTGCAATTTCAACCTGCTTAACTTTTCATCATTGTATAATACAACAACTTCCCTTACATCTGTCTGAGTATAAGCAACCTCTGCACAGCTTTGAGCAAAAAATGCACAATCAACAGGACAGTTAATAATTAATGTCTGACCCTTCTGTGGATTTGTTCCAATTTTTACTGCAAATTCAGCATATTTTTTTATTAAGTTCTGATCCATAATGTATTTCCTTTCATTTCATTTGGTTTAATTTAATATCTAATTATACAATTGTTTTTTCTGCCAATTATCCCCATTGAATAGTATAACATAAAAAACAAAAATTATAAATTTAATTACTGCTCATTTTATTTATTTTACTCACTATTAAATTTTCAAGATTTATTGCTTTA
>CAZWCK010000097.1:0-4798 GCA_964632625.1 uncultured Oscillospiraceae bacterium | reverse complement strand
ACATTTCATATTGGGAGAAGTGGCGGTTTCTTTGAGATTGTTCGCATAATTTTAGAAGAATACAAGGAAAAGAAAATTTTCTTATCTATAGCATTATTTAAAAGAAAAATCTCCGATTGTAATCGGAGATTTTTCCCTAAGTGTGTGTGTATTCAATAAAAGAAGGAAAGTTAAGTGAGCACTGTCACTTACTTTACAAGTATTAATATACAGCTTATTTATGTAGTTTATGTGAAAGCTATGTGTTGATATCAAAAATGTTCTTTTAGGCGCCGGAACTATGTAGTACAAAAAGTTGGCATAGTATTTGCTTGTAGTATTATTGTAATAAATTCTTAATTTTGAGGAGGAGAAAAAATGACAAGAAAGAATTTTGATATTGATGCTATTCCCGGCGAAAAATGGTTTCCGAAGGAAACGTGTTTTGAGGATGATATGAATACGTATTGGGGAGACTGGGGGGTTTCATCAGAAGTAGAAGAACTAAAGGCAGTACTAATGAGAAGACCAGGTAAAGAGATTGAAAATTTTGATGCAAAAGAAGTACGCTTTTCGGACGAACCTGTAGATATTGAAAAGATGAGGCAGCAGCATGATGCAGTAGCCGATATTTATAGGGCCCATGGTGTAAAAGTATATTATGTTGAAGAACAGAGAGAGGACAGACCCAATGCAGTATTTTGCAGAGATTTAGTATTTATGACACCTGAAGGCGCAATAATAGCAAGGCCGGGAATGTCAGCTAGAAGGGGAGAGGAGCGTTATATTGCCAAAACATTGGGAGAAATAGGAGTTCCTATTGTAAGAACAATAAATGGTAATGGATATTTTGAAGGTGCTAATGCAATGTGGGTGGATAGAAAAACAGTAGTTATGTCTACCGGAAGCAGATGCAATAAAGAAGGCTATGAACAGGTTGAGACAGAGCTAAGAAGAATGGGTGTTACAGACATCTATCATATGCAACAACCTTTTAGTAATATACATATTGATGGACTTATGAATGCAGCTAGTAATGATGTTGTAATGGTACATGCATCTCAGGTTCCATATGACGTAGTCAATATGTTAAAAAAGAAAGGATATAAAATTTTAGAGGCACCATCTACAACAGAAGTAAGAGAAGGCTTTGGATGTAATTTCGTTGCACTAAAACCAGGGCTTGTAGTAATGCCGGAGGGTAATCCCAGATCACAAGAATTACTTGAGAAAAATGGGATAAAAGTAATTACAGTTGATATATCCGAAATCATGAAAGGCAGAGGTGCAATGCACTGTATTACAGCCTTTTTGAAGAGAGGATAAAAGTAAGAAAGAGGGAAAAATGCTTCGCCGATATGTAGAGCAAATAATGAATTTGTACAATTATATTGATGGAATGATTGTCACCGACAAAAATGGTAAAGTGGAATTTTTCAAGACGTTTCGCCCGGATGTAAACAACCTTAAGGAATGGGAAGTGTTAGGGAAAAACTTGCTTGATGTATACCCAACGTTAGACAAGGAAACCAGTAGTATTTTTCAAGTACTAAAAACAGGCAAGCCCATAACGAATAAATACCAGACTATTACCACTTTTAAGGGACAGAACATAAATGCCGTGAATACAACCATGCCTATCATGGATGGTAAAAAAATAATTGGTGCGGTAGATGTATCAAGATATATTGATTCTACAATGGAAAGGCAAAGCATAATGCTTTCTTTGAAAGAGGTAGATTCAATTGAAAAACTTTATGAAATTGATGACATTATTACTAGCTCACAGAATATGGCTTCCCTTAAAGAAAGAATCCCCATGATTGCGGATACGGAGTCGGCGGTTTTAATCTGCGGTGAGACAGGCACAGGCAAAGAATTGGTGGCGCAATCCATCCATACCTGTAGCTATAGAAGAAGTAAAAGGTTTGTATCGCAAAATTGTGCAGCAATTCCTTCCACTTTGCTTGAAAGCATATTGTTTGGAACCACAAAGGGTAGCTATACGGGTGCGGAAAACAAGGCCGGATTATTTGAAGTTGCCAATGGTGGAACTTTGTTCTTGGATGAAATTAACTCCATGGAAATAAGTATTCAGGCCAAAATTCTAAAAGCTGTCGAAGACAAAAAGATTACAAGAATTGGGGGGACACAACAAATACCAATAGATATAAAGATAGTTTCTGCAATAAATGAAAACCCCTTACAGTGCATCAAAGAAAAAAAATTGAGAGAAGATTTGTTCTATAGATTAAGTGTAGTGCAATTAAACATTCCACCGCTTAGAGAACGAATAAACGATTTGTTTTTTCTTGTAAATCACTTCATTACAACTTACAACTCAAGCATGAATCGCAATATTATTGGGTTGGATGAAGAGGTTGAAGAAATGTTTAGGAATTATCAGTGGTATGGAAATGTGCGAGAACTAAAAAATATAATAGAGGGTGCGTTTAACATTGCATCCTCCAGATTTATACAGAAGAAGGACCTTCCGGAGTATTTTGTGAGATCCTTTGATAATTTAGAGGAAATCAACGAGCAATATAGCTTTAGCAGGGAAATTGATGCCATTGGATTTTCATTGGAAGAACAACTAAAAAATGTGGAAAAGAAATATATTTTGGCGGCTATTCAAAAATCGGAAAATCGTACAGAGGCAGCAAAATTATTAGGTATATCAAAACAAGCGTTAAACTATAAAATAGGTAAGTATAACATAACGCAGTAAAAAAATTTTTATGGCGAGTAAAGAAATTTTTACTCGCCACTTGCTTTTTTGAGCAAATTATCATAAGAATCCCTACTACGAATAAATAAATATATATTTTTTTATTGGCATGAAAAATGCATATATAATAAGCATAACAAAATGAAACAGTAATATTAAAAGGAGAGGCTTTATTATGGACGTAAAAAAAATGGATATTGATGCCATACCAGGAGAAAGATGGTTTCCTCTTGAAACCACAATTCGAGAAGACATGAAAGAAAACTGGGGTGACTGGGGAGTTGCTTCTGAAGTAGAAGATTTAAAAGCAGTTCTTATGAGAAGACCCGGGGCGGAGATTGATGATTTTGATTGGGACGCAGCAAGATTTAAGGAAGCTATTAATCCAGAGTTGTTTAGAGCTCAGCATGATGCATTGGCAGAAATATACAGGGAAAACGGTGCAAAGGTATATTATGTAGAAGAACAGCGAAAGGATAAGCCTAATGCTGTATTTATGAGAGACCTTGTGTTTATGACACCGGAAGGTGCAATTGTCACAAGACCTGCAATGGCGTCAAGGCGGGGCGAAGAAAGGTTTGCGGCCAAGGCTCTTGCTGATTTGGGGGTACCAATTGTCAGAACAATTTCAGGAGATGGAACTTTTGAAGGTGCAATGGGGCTTTGGATTGATAAAAAAACAGTTGTTTTGGCATCAGGAGTGAGAACAAACAAAAGTGGCTATGAACAAGTTGAATATGAGCTTAACAGAATGGGAGTAACAGATATTCTTCATATGCAAATTCCGTATGGACATGCTCATATTGATGGACTATTAAATATGGCAAGCCATGACGTAGCGATGATACATGCATCTCAGGTACCGTATGATGTATGTGATGCTCTGAAAAAGAAAGGAATCAAGCTTCTTGAATGTCCATCTCAGACAGAAGCAAAACAGACCTTAGCAATTAATTTTGTTGCTATAAAACCGGGACTTATTGTTATGCCAAAGGGAAATCCAAGAGCTCAAGAAGTACTTGAGAAAAATGGCATTAAGGTAATAACTGTAGACTTTAGTGAAATACTTAAAGGATTTGGAGCAATACACTGTTGTACAGCATTTTTAAAGAGAGGATAAGGAAATTATTATGAGCTTATATGAAAAAATGTTAAGTGATTTTTCAATTGATAACATATATGAAAATATGGATGTACTTGTAAATGAAATTGGTGAAAGATTGTCAGGTTCTGCGGAAATGGTAAAAGCAACTGAATATATCAATTCACAATTAAAGAAAAAAGGGCTTGCTTCTCATATTGATCATTTCCCTATGTATCAAAGTTATCCGAAAGAAGCAATATTGAAAATTATTTCACCAGAGGAAAAGGAAATAGAAGCAAGACCGGTATGCCATATTGAATCCACAACAGAAACAGGAATTGAAGGAGAACTAATATATTTAGGATCAGGTAGATATGAAGATTATAAAGGAATTGATGTAAGAAATAAAATTGTACTTACAAATATGAATTGGAGCCCGGGCCGGCCTGAAAAAGCAAGGATTGCTTGGGAGATGGGAGCAAAAGCTCTTATAATTATGAATTGGGGCAAAGCCGAAGATAATCTTATTCAGATGGGAGCTGTGAAAGCTCAATGGGGAAACCCTACACCGGAGACAGAAAAGGACATAGTAAGACTAACAGTCATAAGTATATCAAGAGGAGATGGGGAATACCTAGCAAAGCTCTGCAAGGAAGAAAATGTAAAGGTTTGGCTCAAGGCAGAAGCAACAAGAGAATGGATAAAAGCGGATCAGCCTATGGCAAGAGTAGAGGGAGGAAAGAGCAACGGTCAGTATGTTCTTGTAGGAAGTCATGTGGATGCTTGGGGAAAATCCGCAATATGTAATGCTTCTGGAAATGCGGTTAATATGGAATTGGCAAGGCTGTTCAATAAGTATAAAGACGAATTGAAAAGAGATATAGTATTCGTCTTTTGGGATGGACATGAAATTGCAGAAGGGGGCGGATCTACCTGGTATTGTGATAATTATTGGCAGGATATGGACAAAAATTGCATTGCTTACATAAATATTGATAATCTTG
>CAZWCK010000096.1:0-5100 GCA_964632625.1 uncultured Oscillospiraceae bacterium | reverse complement strand
CTATCAATAGGTATGGCTGTAGATGGAAATGTAGTTATTTTCTCAAGAGTTAGGGAAGAAATATGCAATGGTAAATCCGTTAGAGTTGCAATCCAATTAGGATTCAAAAGAGCACTTAGCACAATATTGGATTCTCAGATTACTACAATCATTGCAGCTGTAGTTTTGTATCAAATAGGAAGCAGTACGGTAAAAGGTTTTGCTATGACATTAATGATTGGTATTTTGGCAAGTATCTTTACAGCTGTAGTAGTTACTCAGATTTTCTTAGGATTGTTGGGAGAAAGCAGAAAATTTACTAAAAAAAGCTATTATGGAATCAAAGGTGAAAACACTACTACTTTTGCACTGAAAAAACAATATGATTTTATAACAAAAAGAAAGTTGTTATATTGCATTAGTGGTTCAATCATAATTATTGGACTGGTAATAGGTGGAATCAGAGGCTTCAATTACGGTATTGATTTTACAGGAGGTACAATGATGCAAATTGATTTGGGAAATCAGGTTGCATCAGAAGAAATTAAAAAGGTACTAAACGAATCCAATGTTGATGCAGAAATAATCTATGCAGGCGAAAACAATGAACAAGTAATAATCAGAACTATACAAGCTTTGGAAAATGAAGAAAGAGCAGAAATTATTGATAATCTTCAAAATGAATTTAGTTTTTCGGATGATGATGTATTGTCAGTTGACCAGTTTGGACCATCAGTAGGAAAAGAACTACAGAAAAATGCAGTTAAGGCTGTATTGATTGCAAGCTTGGGTATGCTGATATATATTGTTATAAGGTTTGAATGGAAATTTGGCTTAGCAGCGATTTCCGGTGTTGCACATGACGTATTGATGGTACTTGCATTCTATGCAATTTTCCATGTAACCATAAATAATCCATTCATTGCAGGTATTTTGACTGTTGTTGGTTATTCTATAAATGATACAATTGTAGTATTTGACAGAATAAGAGAAAACTTAGGCTTGATGAAGAAGAGCCATACTGAAGAATTGATAAATACAAGTATCAATCAGACCTTGGGAAGAACAATTATGACATCATTTACTACTTTGATAGTAATGGTACCAATGCTTATATTAACAAGTTCAAGTATCAGTGAGTTTATTTTACCGCTGATGATTGGTGTTTTTGTAGGTACTTATTCATCAATATGTGTTTGTAGTCCTATATACTATGAATTAGTTCAAAAAATGCATGGTTCAAAATATCTGAATAATGTTAAGAAAACGAAAAATACAAAGAAGGAAAACTAGTATTTATGGACAGTAAGGAACAATTTTTGCAATATCTTTTGGAAATAAATCCTTCCTATGATGTGGAACTCATAGGAAGGGCTTTCCAAAAAGCTAAAGAAGAACATAGTGGTCAATTAAGGAAGTCCGGACAACCGTATTTAATCCATCCAATTGCAGTATCAAAAATTCTTGCGGAATTTGGAATGGATGATAAGACAATCGTTGCAGGGCTTCTTCATGATGTTGTTGAAGATACTCCGTACGGTTACGAACAATTAAAAAAGGATTTTGGCGATGAAGTATTACTATTGGTAGATGGTGTTACTAAACTCGGTAGTCTGGTTTTTGAAAGTAAAGAAGAGCGACAGGCGGAAAACTTGAGAAAAATGTTTCTTGCAATGTCAAAGGATATTCGAGTACTTATAATTAAACTGGCAGACAGACTTCATAATCTCAGAACCATTAACTACATGACAGAAGAAAAAATAAAAGAAAAATGCAATGAAACTATTGAAATATATGCCCCTCTTGCAAGTAGATTGGGTATATATACTATGAAGTTTGAGATGGAAGATATAGCATTGAAGCATCTGGATCCTGAAGCATATTATGAATTGGTAAAGAATGTAAATGCGAAAAAAAGCCAAAGAGAAGAAGTCATAAATCAGGTGATGGATGATATCAAGGAATCCTTGGAAGAGTTGAACATACATTATGACATAATGGGTAGATCAAAGCATTTTTATAGCATATATAGAAAAATGAAATTTCAACATAAGCAACTAGATGAAATTTTTGATTTAACTGCTGTTAGAATAATAGTTGAAAATGTGAAAGATTGTTATGCCGTCCTTGGAATTGTTCATACCATGTGGAAACCTATTCCAGGTAAATTCAAAGACTATATAGCTATGCCAAAGCCAAATATGTATCAATCTCTTCATACTACAGTATTGGGAGATAACGGCGATCCTTTTGAAATTCAAATTAGGACCTATGAAATGCACAGAATAGCTGAATATGGTATAGCTGCTCACTGGAAATACAAGGAAGGCGTTTCTGAAGACAAGGAAGAAGTCAAACTGGCTTGGGTAAGACAGACCTTAGAATGGCAAAATGACATGAATGATCCAAAGGAATTCATGGAAACTTTGAAGATGGATTTATTTGCAAGTCAGGTATTTGTATTTACACCTCAAGGAGATGTAATTGAATTGCCGGCTGGTTCAACACCTTTGGATTTTGCTTTTAAAATTCACTCAGCAGTTGGCTACAAATGTGTGGGTGCAAAAGTTAATGGCAAAATGGTTACAATAGACCATGAACTTGAAAATGGAAATATAGTTGAAATTGTGACATCATCAAATTCTTCAGGTCCAAGTATTGACTGGCTGAAAATTGCCAAAAGCAGTAGTGCCAAGAACAAGATAAGAGCGTGGCTGAAGAAGGAAAATCATTCTGAATCAATAGAAAAAGGTAAAGAATTATTAGAAAAATATATTAAAAGAAAAGGCTATGATGTTCAGCTTGTAATGAAGAGTACCAGTATTCAAAAAGTACTCAAAGTTGTAAATATTACAAATGCAGATGAACTGTTTATACAAATCAGTTATGGTGGCTCTGTATTAAGTAAGACAGCCCTTACTTTGATAGCCATGTTTGATGATGAAAAACAGTCTGAGATTAAGAAAAATGAAAATGATATTACCAATATGGTAATTGAAGATAAAAAAAGAAAAGAAAAGAATTCAAATAAGGAACAATCAGGTGTAATTGTTCCAGGAATGGATAATTTGCTTATAAGAGTTTCAAAATGCTGTAACCCCGTACCGGGAGATGAAATCATAGGATTTATCACAAAGGGGAGAGGTATTTCTGTGCATAGAAAGGATTGTGTAAACGTCATATTCCTACCCGAGCATGAAAAGGATAGATTTATTCATGTAGAATGGGATCAACAAAAGTTGGACAAGGCATATAATGCAGATGTTTGCATTATGGCAGAAGATAGGAAAGGATTATTTTCAGATTTGTCAAAGGCTTGTGAAGATATGGATGTTCATATAGCAGGAGTAAATGCTAAGAGTGCAAAAGATAAAATTGTAAATATTACAATGACTTTATCCATATCAAATACGAATCAAATGGAAAGAATATTAAGATCCCTGAAATTAATTCAAGGAGTATCTGAAGTATATAGAGCAAAATCATAGGAGTGGGAAATGAGAGCAGTAATTCAAAGAGTTACATCTGCGGATGTGACTGTCAATAACCAGATCGTTGGTTCAATAGGAAAAGGTTTTGTTGTTCTTCTTGGTGTTGAGGAATATGACGAAAGCAAGGATGTAGAGTATATAGCTGACAAGACGTGTGGCTTAAGAGTTTTTGAGGATCAGGAGGAAAAGATGAATCTGTCCTTGAAGGATGTTGATGGTGCTGTTTTGGCAATATCTCAGTTTACTCTGCTTGGCGATGCCAGAAAAGGGAAGAGACCAAGTTTTATAAAGGCAGCAAGACCAGAGCTCGCAAAAAAATTATATAGTGAGTATATTGAGCTAGTAAAAAAGCATGATATTCCTGTGGCAGAAGGTATATTTCAGGCTGACATGCTAGTAAGAATTAACAATGACGGTCCTGTGACAATTTTGCTTGACAGCAAAAAAATATTATAAAGAGGTAGAGTATGATAATAGAAAATATGCCTAGCGGACAACTTGCCGCTAACACTTATTTGGTTGTAGATGAGGAAACAAAAAAAGGGTTTGTTGTTGACCCGGGTGGATATAACCCAAGATTAACAAAGTATGTTAAAGAGAATGGATTTAAAATAGAGTATATTATTTTAACTCATGGACATGGAGATCACATGGGTGGAGTTCCAATGCACATGAAAGAATTTGAAGGCGCTAAGCTTATTGCGGCAAAGGCAGAAAAAGAATTTCTGGCAGATACTTCTGTAAATTTTTCAATTGAAACTACAGGCAAACCAATAACTCTTACTGCTGATAAATATGTTGTTGAAGGAGACATTGTAGAAGTTGGGGACTTGGAACTCAGATTTATAATCACTCCGGGACATACTCCGGGAGGAATGTGCATATTGGTTGAGGATTGCTTATTCAGTGGTGATACATTATTCAGAGAATCCATAGGAAGAACCGACTTTCCAGGAGGCTCTTTCGAAGCAATATCAAAATCAATAAAGGAAAAACTTTATATTTTACCTGAGGCAACAAGAGTATTTCCGGGTCACATGGGACCTACTACCATAGGATTTGAAAAGGGGAATAACCCTTTTGTATAAGATTGTATTGAATGGAATTACAGCAAAATATGAATATGATGAGTTAATTAAGATCTTTTTTAGTCCCGATGATTATGTATTGCTTTGTGATGATGAAAATAACGATTCATGCAGTGTTTCAGATATTTATGAAACAATAGAATTTACTGCCAAAGATCCCCTAGACAAAAACTTGTTAAAAGTTCAGATTTATGAGGAGTTATCTAAACGTACTGGGAAAAAACCTGATTGGGGTATTCATACGGGAGTGCGACCTGTAAAGCTTGCAGGAGATTTAGTCGAAAAATATAAAAGCAATGAAAAAGCTATATTGACGCTTAAAGATTACTATCATATGAGTAAGGAAAAATCAAAGTTAGTAGTAGATATTTATAATTATCAAAAGATTCTTTTTCCTCTTAGCGGAAGAGATGAGGTTGGCATATATATAGGAATTCCATTTTGTCCTACTCGATGTGTATACTGTTCATTTACTTCAAATCAGGTAGAACCAAAAGAAATCGAAAGATATTTAGTTGCACTTCACAAGGAAATAGATTTTG
>CAZWCK010000095.1:0-5236 GCA_964632625.1 uncultured Oscillospiraceae bacterium | reverse complement strand
ATAATTAAATTTTAATTTATATATCTAAATTTGTCAATGTGTTTATCTCTATTATTTTGTGGTTTTAAAACTAAACAATTATAATAATTATTAATTTAATTACTGCACTAGTACCAATAGCTTGTCCAAATTTCAATAAATTAGTTAAGTAAATACCTAAAGAAATGGCTTTAGTCAAAGCCATTTCACACAACTTATATACCGTATCATTCACTGAAGATCCCTAAGTGAACCGAACCTATACCCCATTTCCTCCCATTTTGTCAGTAAATCGTCCATTATTTCTCCATTAGTTTTGGATGTGCTATGAAGTAATACTATAGCTCCAGGGTGAATTCTGCTAAGTAACTTTTCATATGCTTCCTCATGAGTAGGTTGTTGTTTCTCATACCAATCCACATATGCCAGGCTCCAGAAAATAGTTTTGTACCCCATTTCATTTGCCATCTTTAGGTTCTTCTCACTGTACTTGCCTTGTGGTGGTCTGTAATATTTGTCTATTTCTTTTCCTGTTATCTGAAGAAATAGTTCCTCAAGCTGAGATATTTCCTTGGAAAAGCTTTCTTTAGTTAATATTTGCGACATGTCAGGATGAGAATAGGTATGATTTCCTACTATATGCCCCTCTTGAAGCATCCTCTTAACCAAATCCGGTGATGTGGAAATATAGTTTCCAACAAGGAAGAATGCCCCCTGAGCATTGTGCTTCTTCAAGGCGTCCAAAATTTTGGAGGTATTACCGTTTTCATAGCCTGCATCAAAGGTAAGGTATATAACCTTATCCTCCGGCTTTGCCGTTCCAGCATAATATGCATTGTTTTCTCTTAGTTCCTGACAGGTAACATTTCCTATTGGCATTGCGCCCTCTTGTTGGAAACTAAGTCCCCAGTTTCCTTCGGCCATAGTGGCAAGGCTATTTTGTTCAACCTTATCGATTATGTGAAGGCCCCCATAGCCTGCCACAAGAAGCCCCACTATGATGCAGGCTGTCACCTTAAGCATTTTCTTGCTTATCATCAATATCATAATATCCCCCATTTCAAATTTTCTAATTTCTTACTGATTTATTCATTTCAAAGCGGAGATATTACAAAAAAAGCATTATCTTTCCAATTATTTCTATTGTTTAAGATAATACTTGTTTTTTTTATTATTCAATAAATATCTCTTGCGATATTTGACGAGTATCAAAGAAAGTACATATTCAATTAATTATTTTGCACGATCCAAAGCCTTCAAAACCCCATACATTATTGCCTGCGGTCTTGGCGGGCAACCCGGCACATAAACATCAACAGGTACAACACAATCTATTCCGTTTCTTACTGCATAGTTGTCTCTGAATATTCCCCCGCTACAGGCGCATGCACCAACGGCCACAACAAGTTTCGGGTCAGGGGTGGCATTGTAGGTTCTGACCAATGCTCTTTCCATGTTTCTTGTTGCAGTTCCTGTTACAAGAAGCATGTCTGCGTGTCTTGGAGATGCAACAAAATGAATTCCCAGCCTCTCTACGTCATTCAAAGGATTGTTAAAAGCATTTATCTCATAATCGCAGCCATTGCAAGAGCCTGAATCAACTTCTCTTATCTGCAAGCTATGCCCAAAGAGCTTCTGTGCCTTTTCGGAAACTTTTGCACAGATAACCTCATAGGATTCATCCGGAATATCTCTTTCTTCTAGTATAATCGGTGAATGTCTGAGTTCACTTCTATCCCTAACTGCAATTTCTACTTCCTTTGTAATAGTAACCGCTTCTGTTTGACATACTTCCATACAGGTTGTACAGTATATGCACTCATCAAGGTTTATGCCTATTTTCTTTGCTTCCCTATCCATTACTATTGCATTCGAAGGGCATCTATCTACACACGCACCACAAAAATCACATTTTTCGCCATCAATAACTGTTTTTCCAAAGCCATATGGATTTTCCAATGGTGCATAAGGAAACTTCATAGTCAGTCTTGGATATTTAATTATCTTCCTTAACATATCAAACATATCTGACATATCCTTTCAATTTTTTATAAATCATACCCCGCATAGGATAAATTAAAACTCTTGTTTATTAGGGGAAAATCCGGCACTATATTGCCCTTGACTGCATAGCAGACACATGGCCAGTTGCAAAAAGAAGGAGTCCTTACTTTGTACCTGAAAATTGTATTATTTTCCCCTGTCATTACAAAGTGAATGTTCTCACCTCTTGGAGCTTCGGTATATCCAAATGCACATTTGTATGGTGGCAGTTGTCCCACTTCAATAGCAAGCTTACTATTAGCAAATCCACCAATATATAATTTTTTCAAAACTTCTTCCATTATATCAATGGAAATAGTTGACTCCTCCAGTTTCACATTCATTCTGCTGTTTACATCTCCATCATTGAAAAATGGAACCGAAAGGTCAAAATTACAATACTGAGAATATCCAAAAGCCTTTCTCATATCATAATCAATGCCCGAAGCCCTTCCTGAAGGACCTGTCGCATTCAAATCAACTGCAATTCGGTTTAAAAGAATTCCCGTATGCTCTACCCTATCCACAAACATTCCGTGTGATTTGATTATTTTCACTGTATCTGCAAGTTCTCTTCTGATTTTTGAAAGTCTTTCAACTATTTCTGCTTCTTTTCCAGTGAGGAAATCCGCTCTTACTCCACCAATTCTATTTACATTTCTAAGATATCTGTATCCGCAAACAAGATCCGCCAGTCCATAGCACCATATTCTCATCATTTTGAACTGAAAAGCAGCAAAACCATAGCCCGTATCCACACAAAGACCTCCAAGGTCTCCCATGTGGCTAGTCAACCTTTCCAGTTCTGCAAAAAACACCCTAATCAATTGTGCCTTCCTAGGAATTTCAATGCCTGCAATCTTTTCTATGGCTTGGCAATATGCAAAGGAATTGGTAAAGGATTCATCCCCGGATATTCTTTCAGAAATATAATATGCTTTTTCTATATTCATCCCATCTGCCAATTTTTCCAAGCCCTTGTGTACAAAGCCAAGCTGGGCTTCAAGACTGATAATAGGTTCCCCTGCAACGCTAAACCTAAAATGTCCCGGCTCAATTATTCCTGCATGAACAGGACCTACAGGTATCTCATAAACGCCCTCACCTTCAATTTTCTTGAAGTGATTCTTTCTGCTTGCAAATTTAGGTTTATGTTTTCTGTCAAAATCCTTCCTCAGAGGGTATTCCTCCTTTGGCCAGTTTCCGTGGCAGATAAGCCTTCTCGCATCAGGATGTCTAAAGGGATATAGACCAAATAAATCTTTTATTTCCCTTTCGTAATACATGGCTGCTGGAATAATGTCACTTATAGTTATAAAAGAAGTTTTTCCTTTTTCAATTACAATCTTAAGTATTATCAAGGATGCTGTTTCTCTTTGTGCGAAAGTATAATATATGGCAAACCCACCAGTCAAACCTCTTTCATCACTAGCAAACAAAGATACAAGAGTACATTTGACATCATTATTTACATGCTTTGCTATCTTTGGAAGCTCTCTTGGGTCTATCTCCAGATATAATTCATTTTGATTTTCTGTTCTTGCGGTTTTTATTTCATTTGGAAAAGTCTCAAGAAGTGACTTACATATACTCATTAAATTCACTTTTTATACCCCCATTATTATCAACTGTGCCTGGCTGATTAGCTTCATTATACTATTTGGTAAATAAATTCCCGTTACTGAAATCACTATAAGAAGTGCCAGAATAGCAATAACTCCCATAATGTTTTTTTCCCCCTTGGGAACCTTATCCGAATCAGCCTCACCATAGAACATTCCAAATAAGCAATAAACAATTCCCGAAAAAATTATCCCAAGAAGAACAATAAAAATCGCACCGACTACCATCTTATGATCTGCGAAGATTGCAGCCATTATGTTGAATTCACTGGCAAATACACTAAACGGCGGTGTACCTGCTATTGCAAGTAAACCTATCATAAATGCAGTTCCCGAAATAGGTAAAGCTTTCAGAATTCCTTTAATTCTAGAAATTTTGCCTGTCTGGTACTTTTGAAGAATATTTCCTGCACAAAGAAAAAGCATTCCTTTTGTAAATGAATGGTTAATAACGTGTAAAAGCCCTCCCATTATGGCTGCGGGAGTAAATACACCCATGGCTATTGCTATTATTCCCATATGCTCAATACTTGAATATGCAAGCAGGCTCTTGTACTGCCTCTGAGAAATGATTAGGACAGCCGCCATAACTATTGATAGCATACCCATAGTTATCAATGCCCGTCCTGTAAAAACAGTATCTTCCATGTTTTTATTTACAATAGAAACAACTCTAATAATTGCATACATTGCACTATTCAATAATACTCCCGACAGTAATGCGCTGATTGGAGACGGTGCCTGACTATGAGCCCCCGGAAGCCACGTATGCATTGGAGCAAGACCTGCCTTTGTTCCAAACCCTACTAATATGAGTATAAAAGCTATTCTTAGAAGTGGCGTTGTAAGTGTTCCTGCATTTTCCATAAGTGCGGTAAAATCCAACATTTGGCTAACTTTGACCACCTGTAAGGAAGCAAGATGAATAAATACTATTCCAAGAAAAGCTATGGTTATTCCAACGGAGCATATTATTACATATTTCCAAGCAGCTTCAATGGATTCACCTTTGTTATAGAAGCCTACCAGAAATGCAGAGGCCAATGTGGTCGCTTCTATGGCAATCCACATTATTCCTAAATTTCTTACCGTAAGTGCAAGTATCATAGTGAAAATAAAGCAATAAAGAAGTATGTAAAACAATCGGATTCTTCCCTCTTCTATGAGGCCCTCTTCAAGATCTCTTTCTATATATCCAACAGAATAGATGCTCACTACAAAAGAAAGCACAACCACAATGTCAAGAAAAAGAACGCTCAATGAATCTAAATAAAAAAGTCCTCCTAACATATTGTAGCTTATTTCTCCAAGCACTAACACCTGGTTCGTCATTATAAATGCTTCTATCAAAAGCACTGTCGTTGTTAGCAAGCTCAAAGCATGAAGAATTTTCTTATTCGTCACCATCAGAGCTATAATCACGGTCAATATTGGCATTGCAAGCAAAATAAATCCCATTGTACTATCCTTTCAATTTCTTTAATCTGTTTATATTTATAGATTCAAATTGTTCATCAATTTTAAATACCATCAGCCCCATTATCAAAACTCCCGTAAGAAGATCAATAAATATGCCAAGATCAACAATAAAT
>CAZWCK010000094.1:0-5237 GCA_964632625.1 uncultured Oscillospiraceae bacterium | reverse complement strand
GTTGGAGGTGTTAAATATTGATTGAACAAATATTTGAACTGGCTAGAGGCAATGAAAAAGCTGTTGAGAAAGTTGTATTTGACGAAAATGTACATTATCTTCACATGATTTTCAATAAAGATGAAGGGCTTCCTGAACATTTTTCAAATTCAAACGTTTATATGACAGTTATTAGAGGAAAGCTTTCAATAGGACTTAATGATCAGGAAATTCATGAGTATGAGGCAGGGACTTTATTAAAAATACCATTTCAAACGAAAATGAATGTAAAAAATTTATACCACGAAACATTGGAGCTTATTGTTGTAAAAGCACCAGCTCCCCAAAATTAAGGAGGAGATACTATGGAAAAAAGTTGGGAAGATAAAAAAACATCTTTTCCTGTAATTGATGTTAGGAATTTAACTGGTAATTTTTTGCCTATGATTTTACATAAGGCACAACAGGTAAATTTGGATAATGGAATTTGTGTAATTCAAAGCTTTGAGCCAAAGCCCCTATATTCGGCTCTAGAAGATTTAGGATTTGAATATGTAACAGAAAAAGTTTCTGATCATGAATACAGAGCATATTTCTATAGGACTGAAATAAAAACAATTACGTTTGAAAGCGGAGCAGATATGCCATTTAAGCCAACCGCAATTGTAAACTATAAAACTATTGATGATATTCTTGCGGGTACGGTAGTTGATTTTTGGGAATTGATATGGGGAAAAGAAGATTCAGCAATTGATTTAAAAACAAAATTGCTTTTGTCCATGAGCAACGCTATTGGCGCTTCTAGGTTTAGACAAGCTACAAGGGAATTAATAAAAGCATATTCTTTGGGTGTTACAGTAAAAGAGTTGGATGAGTTATTTTCATTATTTGCATGGAATCAAGGAATAGGTCATTTTTCCTCTGAAATAGGTCCTTCTACTGTTTTTGGTGTATACAAGCAGATAAAAAAAAGAGAGCAAGAAGGCTTGGAACGAAAAAAAATATTAGATGAGATTATTGAGAAATTCGGTGATAAAAACCCAAATGTAAATACTTTATATAAACAGCAGAACAAATGTTGTGAAAAAAGTGATGAATAATAGTACTGTGTATAAAGTTATTCAATTATTTTATAAAAATATGAAGGAGTGAATGAGATGAAAGCAGAAATTGATAGAGATGGTTGTATTTCTTGTGGACTCTGTGTGTCTATATGTCCAGAAGTATTTCGTATGGGTGATGATGGTCCGGCTGAAGTTTATGTTGATCCTATACCAACAAGTGCAGAAAATTCAGCATTAGAAGCAAAAGAAGGTTGTCCTGTGTCTGTTATAACTGTTGAATAAGAAAGTAATAATAAATAAGAATAGCTTCGTTATTAAAATTAAAGTTAGTAATAGATTTGATGGGTTTTGTTGCTTATGCAAAATTTGGCAGTATATCTATTTGTAATATTAATTTTAAAATATATTAATTTAGGAGGAATTAAAATGAGTATGTTTTGTTATCAATGTCAGGAAACAGCGAAAAATACAGGTTGTACAGTGAAAGGTGTTTGTGGAAAAAATGAAGAAGTCGCAAATCTTCAGGATCTTCTGATATACACGCTTAAAGGAATTTCAGATATTGTTGTAAAAGGAAAGGTTGATATCAGTAATTTTGATAAGACTAATTATGAGGTTCTAAGCAGCTTGTTTATGACTATTACCAACGCAAACTTTGATGATGGTCATATTGAGGCGCAAATCAGTAAAATGATTAAGCTAAGAGATGAACTAAGAAATTCTGTTAACCTAAACGATTTCCACGATGCATCAATATTCACGGTGGATTCAAGAGAAACTATGATTGAAAAAGCAACATCCGTGGGTGTGCTTTCAACAGAGAATGAAGACATTCGTTCCTTGCGTGAAATGATTATTTATGGACTTAAGGGTATGGCGGCTTATGGCGAACACGCAAAGAATATTGGCAAAGAGGATTTAGATATTAATGCTTTTATTTACGAAGCATTGGCGGCAACACTAGACGATTCTCTTACAGCTGATGACCTTGTTGCATTAACACTCAAGACCGGAGAATACGGTGTTAAGGTAATGGCTTTGTTGGATGAGGCACATACAACGAGATTTGGAAATCCAGAGATTACCGAGGTAAATATCGGGGTAAGAAAAAATCCTGCCATTCTTATTTCGGGTCATGATTTAACTGATCTTGAGCAGCTTCTTGAGCAAACTAAAGGCACAGGCGTTGACGTATATACTCATAGTGAGATGCTTCCTGCACATTATTACCCTGCTTTCAAGAAATATGACAACTTTGCAGGAAATTACGGAAACGCATGGTGGAAACAGCTTGACGAATTCGTATCCTTCCGTGGCCCTATTCTTTTTACAACGAACTGTATTGTTCCGCCTAGAAGCGAAGAAGTAAGGGGCAGAATTTTTACTACTGGAGCTACCGGTTATCCTGGCTGCACACATATTGAAGCCGATGAAAATGGAAAAAAAGACTTTTCACAAATCATAGCACTTGCTAAGACACTGCCTTCGCCAGAAGAAATTGAGACGGGAAGCATTGTAGGCGGCTTTGCTCACAATCAGGTGATTGCACTTGCGGACAAAGTTGTTGAGGCTGTTAAATCTGGTGCAATTAAGAAGTTCTTTGTTATGGCAGGGTGCGATGGAAGAATGAAGTCAAGAGAGTATTATACAGAATTTGCTGAAAAGCTTCCAAAGGATACTATAATACTTACTGCGGGTTGTGCTAAATATCGTTATAACAAATTGAATTTAGGTGACATTGGCGGAATTCCAAGAGTACTTGATGCAGGTCAGTGTAATGACTCTTATTCACTAGCAGTTATAGCACTAAAACTTAAGGAAGTTTTCGGTCTGGACGATATCAATAAGTTACCAATTGCCTTTAATATAGCTTGGTATGAACAGAAAGCAGTTATTGTTCTTTTGGCATTACTGTATCTAGGTGTGAAAAACATACATCTAGGACCAACACTACCTGGCTTTTTGTCTCCTAATGTGGCAAAGGTTTTGGTTGAGAAATTTGGTATTGCAGGTATTGGTACAGTTGAGGATGATATTAAGTTATTCATGTCATAAAATTAATAAATAAACAATATATAACTCCTGACAATTGATAGCCTTTGTCAGGAGTTGTTTTATAAACGGAGGGATACAGCATGGATAAAAAAACTGTTTTAATAAATGAAATGATTAAATATTATGCAAGTGATGTGAAAAGAATTAATCATTTTATGAAAGTATATAGCTTCGCAAAAACAATTGGAGAGATGGAGAAGGTAGATTGCTTAAACCAAGAAGTTTTAGAAATTGCAGCAATTGTTCATGATATTGGAATTAAATTAAGTGAGCAGAAATATAATTCGAGTTCAGGAAAGTATCAACAAATTGAAGGACCTGCTTTAGCAAAGGAATTACTTGAAAAGCTTGATTTTGAAGACACTATAATTTCAAGAGTGTGTTTTATTGTAGGACATCATCATACATATACAGCTATTGATGGCATAGATTTTCAAATTCTTGTTGAAGCAGATTTTTTAATCAATATATATGAAGATGAAATTTCGCAGGAAGCAATTTGTAAAATAAGAGACAATTATTATAAAACGGATGCAGGGATAAACTTTTTGAAACAAATGTATTTATCATAGTCTAAACTAAGAATTAAGAATACTTTTTGATATAGAAAAAATAAGAACACCCGCAAGATTTAGTGTCCTAGACTTTGCGGGTGTAAAGATATATAGTTTATGAATTATGCTTCAAGAATTTTGCCATCAGTTGAAATTGTTATGACTTGCCAAGGAATGAGTTTTCCACTGTTTTGAAGGGCTGTCTTAACAGCATTTTCAATACCACCACAGCATGGAACTTCCATTCTTACTACTGTCAAAGATTTTATATTATTCATTTTTAGTATGGCAGTGAACTTTTCGCTGTAATCACCTTCATCCAGCTTTGGACAGCCTATAAGGGTTATTTTGTTTTTCATAAATTCATTGTGAAAATTGCCATATGCATATGCTGTACAGTCGGCTGCAATTAGTAGGTGAGCATTATTAAAGTAAGGTGCGTTTGGTGGAGCAAGTTTAATTTGTACTGGCCACTGGTTCAATTGGGTTTGTATTGTTGCAGATGTTTCTGCCTTGGTTTCACTAATAACATTACGCTTGAACGTTTTTGATTGAGTACCAGGACAACCACAAGCCAAATTTTGAGGTTGCTTATTTTCCATATTCATCTTTACCGCCGCCTCATCATATGCTACTGCTTCTCTTTCTTCAAAACTGATTGCATTGGTTGGGCAAGCCGGTAAACAGTCACCAAGTCCGTCACAATAATCATCACGAAGAAGCTTTGCTTTTCCGTTTACCATACCAATGGCTCCTTCGTGACAGGCTGTAACACATAATCCGCAACCATTACATTTATCTTCATCTATTTTTATTATTTTTCTAATCATTTTGAAGTCCTCCTTGTTTTTTATAGTATTAGTATAGTATAATGAACATAAGATATCGGTTGCATTTGCAACATAAGAGGTGAGCTATGAAGAAATATCTTAAGCAACTACAAAATAATGAATTGTTCAATAATTTTAATTTGAATGATTTGGAAAGTATTTTAAATTGCCTATCTGCAAAGGTTAATTATTATAAAAAAAAGGATTTGATAATACAACAAGGTACGCATATTCACTATGTTGGAATAGTTTTGTCAGGTGGCATTCAAATAATAAAAGAAGATATCGAAGGTAATATCAATATTCTTTCTCATTTAGGTATTAATGATATTTTTGCAGAAGCATTTGCATATGCTGATATTTATGAATGTCCTATTACAGTGCAAGCCACTGATAATTGCGAAATAATGTTTATTGATTGTAAACGAATCATCAAAACGTGTAATAATGCCTGTGTTTTTCATTGGAATCTGATAGAAAATATGCTTTCTATGATTGCAAGAAAAAATATAATGCTGAATCAAAAAATGGAGATATTATCAAAACGTACTACAAGAGAAAAGTTATTAGCATTTTTCAATACACAAGTTCAAATGAATCATTCAAAAAAATTTTTAATACCTTATAACCGAGAAGGACTTGCATTTTATCTTTGTGTAGATAGAAGTGCACTGTCACGTGAGCTATCTAATATGCGAGATGAAGGATTGTTAAAATTCAATAAGAATGAATTTGAAATTCTTTAAAATAAATTA
>CAZWCK010000093.1:2237-5449 GCA_964632625.1 uncultured Oscillospiraceae bacterium | reverse complement strand
CCATGATGAACCTAACATTTATTAAGCCCTGTATACTATCCCATGGCTTTGCAAAAAAGGCAAGTACTATAGATCCAAATAAAAAGCTGTAAAACACTATGGTTACAGGATTATAATTCTTTGAAGATGTTATTTTTCCCAATATTGTCATCAATGCATACAAGAATCCAGCGGAAATTCCCATTGCAACTCCATACACAGAAAAATTTGTACTGTTAAAATTGCCACCTGTTACCGTAAGCGTGCATCCTAGCACATTTATAGCTAGCGCACCTATTTTCCGTTTTGTCAATGTTTCCTTTAGAAAAATTGCAGACATTGCAATAACAAAAATTGGTGCAGTATACAGCAACACTGATGCAGTTGCAACGCCAACATTTTCGATGGATTCAATATATGTTATGTTAAAAAAAGCTTGCGAAAACACTCCCAAAACAAGACACAACATCAAGCCTTGTAAGTCTATTTTAAATCCATTCTTCCCGCTAACACTAATTACTAAAGGAATTAATAAAATAAAACCTACAGCTATCCTCAAAAAAGCTATCAGGACAGAGTCTGCTCCCAATTTTGTCAGAATGCTTACAAAAAGTCCTATACTCCCCCATAACACCCCTGCTACAAAAATCATAACATACCCTATTTGCTGCTGTTTGTCTTCTTCCATCTTAAGTTTAAGCCTCCATCACCAGTTAATTGGTTTTTCTCCGTTTTGTTCTAAAAATGCATTTGCTTTTGAAAAATATTTTCCGCCCCAAAAACCATTATATGCAGAAAGCGGACTAGGATGTGCTCCTGTGAGTATCAAATGTTCTGGATTTGTAATAAGCTGGCCTTTTGCTTTCGCATTGGCTCCCCATAGGATAAAGACCATTGGTTTTTCTCTCTCATTTAATAATTGTATTACTGTATCGGTAAAAATTTCCCAACCTTTTCCTTTGTGAGAATTTGCCTCGCCTCTTCGCACAGTTAGTACTGAATTAAGCAAGAGTATACCCTGCTTAGCCCAATTTTCCAGATTTCCATGAGCCTGTGGTTTTACGCCCAAATCGTTTTCAAGCTCTTTAAAAATATTCACTAGTGACGGTGGAATATTTACATCTTTTTGCACTGAAAAACAAAGTCCGTGAGCCTGCCCCGGTTCATGATATGGATCTTGCCCTATTATTACTACTTTTACTGACTTATATGGCGTAAATTTCAATGCATTAAATATATCATACATTGAAGGGTAGATAGTCTTACTTTCATATTCCTTTTTTAGAAATCCTCTTAATTTTAGATAATATTCCTTTTCAAATTCTCCTGCAAGCATCTTGTCCCAATCATTTCCAATATTAACCATGTTACCTCCAAAAAAAATATTACTTCTTCTTTGAATGATTATATTATAGAATTTGAATAAATTCTACACCAGATTTGAAATTTAATATTTTATGTTTTGGAATATTTGTGCTAATATGTACTTATGAGTAAGATATACATTTCCAAACTTGCAAAAAAAATATTGATTGATTATCTCAAGACCAAGGGTCATGAAATTATTTATATAAATAGTAATGATACCTTATATGACGCAATTTCCTGCCACCCTGATATTTTCATGTGCCAACTTGGTGCTAGCAATGACAGTGAAGTTTTCTTTGGAGATATTTCCAAACTGGAAAAAAATTACCCGTATAACATCAGATACAACGCAGTCTGCTTAAAAAATTACTTTATACACAATTTAAAACATACAGGAGAAGATTTGCTTTCAGCGGTTTCAAAATTACCTCGAGAATTGATAAATATACATGTCTCTCAAGGCTATACTAAGTGTAATACTGTTGTTGTGGATGATACCTCCATAATCACTTCTGATAAGGGAATTGCCAATACATTGAGATATTATCCGATTAACATTTTGTTGGTTGCTCCCGGCTTTGTAAAATTGTCTCCCTTCAGTTATGGTTTTCTTGGCGGTGCCTCTGGAAGAGTTGGAGATGAAATAATATTTAATGGTGATTTGTCAAAGCACCCAGATTTTGAAAAAATTTGTTCATTTATTACCCTACGTAATTTGCAAGTAAAATATTTTCAAGAATATGAACTAGAAGACATAGGCTCAATAATAGCAACAACTTATAACATCACATATTGATTAATATGAAAGGTACAAAATAACTAATGAAAAAACATGCCATAATTCCAATTTTCATACCTCACAAGGGCTGCCCCAATGATTGCATTTTTTGCAACCAAAAAAAAATAACTGCCAAACAAAAAGCGGTTAGCAGTACCGACGTAATATCCATAATAGAAAACCTATTGCCTTCATTAAAAGCACGAAATCTCCAAACCATCGAGGTAGCTTTTTTTGGTGGCAGCTTCACTGGAATCCCAATAGAGCAACAGTCAGAGTATTTAAAGATAGCTTATGATTACAAATCAAAAGGATTGATTGACAAAATTCATATGTCCACTAGACCAGATTACATTAATAAAGAAATACTCGATAATCTAAAGAATTATTCTGTCGATGTGATTGAACTTGGAGTTCAATCTTTCAATGATGAGGTTCTAAAAAAAGCAAACCGAGGGCATTCCTCTCAGGTTGTATATGAAAGCAGTAAATTAATAAAGGATTATGGCTTTGAATTAGGTATTCAATTAATGATAGGGCTTCCTTTAGACACTATGGAAAGTGCCCTACATTCAGCACGAGAAACTGTCAAGATCGGACCTTCCATTGCCAGGCTATATCCTACCATAGTTATAAATGACACAAAATTGTATGATATGTATAAATCGGGAGAATACAAAGCCTTGACAACAGAAGAAGCCATACAAATTACAAAGGGAATGTACAAAATATTGGATGATGCCGGAATAAATATTATTAGAGTTGGTTTAAAAAGTACTGACTTAATAAATGAAAATGGAGAAATAAACGGGGGCACCTATCATCCTGCCTTCAGACAGCTTGTAGAAAGTGAAATAGCAAAAGAGAGAATAGAAAAACAAATTTCTGATTTACAAACGCAGACCCTGAATAATCCGGAAATAAAACTAACTATATATAGCAACCAACATGATTTTTCTAATATGATTGGAAATAACAAATCCAATAAGGCATATTTTGAAACGAAATATCCTCACTTAAGTATAAAATATAAAATAAATAATGATTTACTCAATAATTCTTATCAAGTATTGTTTCTTAATTAATA
>CAZWCK010000093.1:0-2137 GCA_964632625.1 uncultured Oscillospiraceae bacterium | reverse complement strand
TTCTGCAATGTTACAGTTACACCAAGTTCAGTCTGCCACATATCTTGAAGAGCTTCTCCAACTGCCTTATGTGAATCATTTGTGTTGTACAAATATTCAACAACCGGGAATCCTTTACCTTCAGGGAATCCTGCTTCAGCAAGCAATGCTCTAGCCTTTTCACAGTTTGCTTCATAATCAGCAGGATCTACACTATAGTATCCTCCGCCAACTGTTCTGAAGTCGTCTCCTGCTGTGCCTTCGGCATCATAGATACCCTTAGGTACGAAACCGTCAGCTGCAATTTCTGCACGACCAGTAATCTGTTCAACAATAAAGTTCCTGTCGATTACTAATGAGAACGCTTCTCTAACCTTTTGGTTATCAAATGGAGCCCTCTGAGTCTGGAATGTTACAAAATAAATACCTACATAATCAGCAATTGTTAATTCACCTGAATCCATTAGGGCAGGAATTTCATCCTGTGGAACTTCCTCTATGAAATCCAACTCGCCTGATCTGAATGCAGCATACTGAGCATTAGCATCATCCATCAAGTGGAATTTAACCTTTTCACAAGTTAGTTTATCAGTATCATAGTAGTTTTCATTCTTCTCAAACATGATATAGCTGTTGTGAACCCATTCAGTCATCTTGTAAGGTCCGTTTGAAATGTAAGTAGCAGGGTCAAATGTCCACTGATCTCCATTTTCTTCAACTACGTCTTTTCTTACAGGGAAACAAGCTGCAAATGCACAAATTTCTTCAAAATAAGGGCATTTAGCGTTTAATTTTACATAAAGAGTATTGTCGTCAACAGCCTTCATATTCAATTCGCCTTTACCTTCTGAAGCCACATCATAACCATCTACCATGTCTACCATATACTGATAGTCAGCAACTGTATCCGGATTTGCAAGTCTGTTCCAAGCATAAACAAAATCAGTTGCAGTTACAGGTTCACCATCACTCCAGTTACAACCCTGTCTCAAATGGAATGTCCATTCCAAACCATCTTCAGATACATCCCAAGATTCTGCCATTCCTGGCGCTAATACTGCATTTCCTTCACCATCGTCTACCCATTTGATAAGTCCTTCAAATGAGTGCTGTAGCATAACAGCTCCATCTACTGACGAGTTAAGTGCAGGGTCAATAGTCTGAGGTTCTGAAGCAAAACAAACGTCCATAACTCCATCACTGGCATCAGTTGCTTCTCCACCTTCTTTAGCGCCGCAAGCTGCCATTGAGAACACAAGACAGAAAGCTAGCAATAATACAAGTACCTTTTTCATAATTCTCCTCCTATATTTACATATTATATGAACACTGATAAAAATATCAGGGTGTTCCATTTCTATAATCTTACATCATATGCTTTACGAATACAAGCATAAAGTCTACAAAATATGGCAAGCAGCAAAATGATCAGGAGCCAACTCCCTCCATTCAGGTACCTCTTGCTTACATCTGTCTGTAGCATAAGGGCATCTTGTATGGAACCTACATCCACTAGGTGGATTAATAGGACTAGGAATTTCTCCCTCCAACATAATTCTTTGCTTATTCCTGCAAACATTGGGATCTGGTACAGGTACAGCAGACAATAATGTCTTTGTATATGGATGAAGCGGATTTGCATATAATTCTCTGCTAGCACCAAGTTCAACCATATTCCCAAGATACATTACTCCTATCCTGTCTGAAATATGCCTAACAACTGATAAATCATGTGCACTAAATCAATAAGTCAACCCTAACTCTTCTTGCTTGTCCTCAAGCATATTGACAATCTGCGACTGACTGGACACATCAAGAGCAGAGATAGGTTCATCACAGACAATGAATTCCGGTTCAACAGCTAGGGCTCTTGCGATTCCTATACGCTGCTGCTGTCCACCTGAAAATTCATGAGGATATCTGTTTGAATGTTCACTGTTTAAACCAACTCTAGTAAGTAAATCGTTTATTCTTTCTTTTCTCTTTTCAGCATTACTGCAAATCTTATGAATATCAAGTGCTTCTCCTATTATCTCCCCTACTGTCATACGAGGGTCTAAGGATGCAGAAGGGTCCTGAAAAATAATTTGCATTTTCCTCCTGAATGGCACCATATCTACTTGTTTCTTTAGGTCTCCATCAAAAATCACATCTTTTC
>CAZWCK010000092.1:0-5476 GCA_964632625.1 uncultured Oscillospiraceae bacterium | reverse complement strand
GTTAGTTTATCATTCAAATTATTACCTCTCAAACTATTCTTGTAAAATACCCACATGAGGTAAGCCTTTCAGCATTAATAGTTATTGCAATATAGTTGGTAGTAAGCTTGGGGATATTCACATACAGGGCAATTTTTAGGTGCACATTCTCCCCAAAAAAGGTTGCCACAGTTAGTGCAAATCCAAACCATACTTTTGTCTTTGCAAAAAACATTATCAGTCATTATGTTATTTGCTAAACTCTCAAAGCGGTTATCATGACTGTATTCTATGCTTGCTACGCCATCAAATAGATCTGCAATTTGATTAAATCCTTCTTTACGTGCAGTATCCGCATAGCCTTTATACATAGTAGTCCATTCATAATGTTCACCTTGAATTGCGTCCTTGAGATTATCTAATGTTGAAGGAATCTCGCCACCCTCTAATTGCTTTAACCATATTTCTGCATGCTCACGTTCATTCTTTGATGTCTCATCAAATATGTTGCCAATTTGTTGATAGCCATCCTCTCTGGCTTTTGATGCATAGATTTCATACTTTGTACTAGCAATTCTTTCCCCATCATATGCGTTCTTCAGATTTTGATATGTTTGACTTTGTTTAAAATCCATTTTAAAACCTCCTCATCATCAATCTTTAACCCTATAATTTTATGATGAGAATAACTCTTTTATGTCTTAAATAACCTACTTTATGACTCACAAATACCGGCTTTTTCTATATATTAAAATGAGGTGATCAATTATGAATTATGGTGAACTGACTGCAGTAATCTCCAGTTTAGCTGTAGTAATTGCAAATAGCATACCTGATGATGATGAACTGAACCTATTGAGCGTAGTACTTACGCAACTTGGAGATACATTGGCCACAATTTCTTTGCAACGTGAATTGAATAAAAAATAATACTCTCACTTTGAGCAATGAGAGTATTGTTTTTTACCAGGCAATGTATACAAGACAAATTACATTACATAAATATATTAAATAAATTCACCTATTTGTCGGAATTTGTTATACCTGTAATTTAGCATTTCTGTTTCTTCTAAGCCGCAAATATCATAAAATTCATCATAAATAAGGGTTTCAAGTTCCCTGTATACTTGTCTAAAGTCCTTGAAATTAGCTGGCTCTTTAATTATTTTTTCTACAACCTTCAATTGATATAAATCTTCTGCGGTCAGTTTTAAACAATTAGCTGCTTCTTTCATTTTGCTTACATCCTTCCAAAGAATGCTGGCACAACCCTCGGGAGATATTACCGAATACATTGAATTTTTCAACATAAAAACTCTATCAGCAACAGCAAGAGCAAGAGCTCCACCGCTTCCCCCCTCACCTATCAAAACACTTATAATCGGAGTTTTCAGAGACATCATGGTAAATAGATTTTCTGCAATTGCTTGCCCCTGCCCTCTTTCTTCTGCTTCAATTCCGGGAAAAGCTCCAGAAGTATCAACAATACAGAGTACAGGTCTTTTGAATTTTTCCGCAAGCTTCATCTGTCTCAATGCTTTTCTATATCCTTCAGGATGAGGAGAACCAAAGTTTCTTGTCACTTTTTCCTTGGTTGTACTTCCTTTTTCTATGGCAATAACTGTAATAGGCATATTTTTGATTTTCCCAATACCGGCAATTATTGAGTTGTCATCTCCGTATCTTCTGTCTCCATGAAATTCAACAAAATCACTTATTAGATTATCTATATATGCTTTTCCAGTCGGTCGATCCTTTGCTCTGGATTTTTGTACAATTTTGTATGCTTCCATCTATATTAACTTCTCCTTACTATGTAGTTCAAGTAATTTACCCAAGTAACGTTTTTGGTCATATCTATTTATAATTGCATCTACAAAGCCTTTTTTTAGTAAAAATTCGGCAGTTTGAAATCCCTTGGGTAATTTCTGCTTAATAGTTTGCTCTATGACTCTTGGACCTGCAAAGCCTATTAGCGCACCAGGTTCTGCAAGGATAATATCGCTTTCCATGGCGAAACTGGCTGTAACGCCCCCTGTTGTTGGATTTGTTAGAACAGAAACATATAGAAGTCCCGCATCGCTATGTCTTTTTACAGCGCCACTGGTCTTGGCCATTTGCATAAGAGAGATAATACCTTCTTGCATTCTTGCACCACCGGAAAGAGTGAAGCCTATTACCGGCAGACCGTTTTCAGTTGCATATTCAAAGATCCTTGTAATTTTCTCTCCCACTACAGAACCCATGCTCCCCATCATGAAATCCCTGTTCATTACGAAAATACAAGTATTATAACCACAGATAGATGCTGTACCACAAACAACCGCCTCATTTTCCTTTGTTTTTACCATAGCCTGTATTATTTTTTCTTCATAATTTGGAAAATTAATTGGATTTACAGACTTAAGCTCACCATACATTTCCATAAAACTGTTATTGTCAACCAAATCTTCTATTCTATCCCGAACTGATATGTTGAAATGATAGTTGCATTTTGTACATACATAACTGTTATTAATCAAATCCTCAAGAAATAATGATGTTTTACACCCCTGACAATTTACCATTAAATGCTTTGGAATTGAAGGGCCATCGCTCTCCTGATTAATTTCGTATATTTCAGGTCTGTTTTTTGGCTTTCTAAATAATATGCCTCCCATTTATCTATCCCCCTTTTTTATTCAGCTTTCCCCAATTTTAGTTATCTGCTCTGAGTTTCCATGAAATCGTTATAATAGTCACCTTTTTCAAAAGCTTCATTTGACAGTATATCCAAAAGTAAATCAATGTTAACTGGTATTCCTTGTATGATAAGTTCGCATAAGCCAGCCTTCATTTTTCGTATTGCTTCTTCTCTTGTTCCTGCCTTAACGATTAGTTTCCCTATCATGGAATCATAAAAAGGTGGCAATTCATAACCCTGATATATAAACGTATCAAATCTAACTCCCGGCCCGCCGGGAATGTGGAAGCCTGTTATTTTGCCACTACAAGGCAGGTAGTTCTTATCTTCTGCATTTATTCTGCATTCAATTGAATATCCATTGAAGCTTATGTCCTTTTGTAAAAATTCCAGTTTGATGCCACCTGCAATCCTTATTTGCCATTTCACCAGATCTATGTCAGTTATCATTTCTGTAACAGTATGTTCTACCTGAAGTCTTGTGTTCATTTCCATAAAATAATATCTGCCGGAAGCATCTACAAGAAATTCAATTGTTCCTGCATTGACATAGTTTGCAGCTTTTGCAGCTTTTATGGCTGAAGCATGCATCTTTCTTCTCAATTTTTCATCTAAAGATGGCGCTGGAGATTCTTCCAAAAGCTTTTGATTTTTACGTTGAATAGAGCATTCCCTTTCACCTAAACAAACCACATTGCCATAATCATCTGCAAGTACCTGAACTTCAATATGCTTAGCAGGTCTAATAAATTTTTCTATATATAATGCGCCATCAGAAAAAGCTGCTTTTGCTTCTGCAGTTGCATTAAGAAATGCACTTTCAAATTCTTGTTCATTTGTTATCAGGCGTATTCCTCTTCCGCCGCCTCCTGACCTTGCTTTGACCAACAAGGGGTATCCTACTTTTTTGGCAAGCCTTTTTCCTTCTCCAACGCTTTTTATTATATTGGTCCCCGGAATTATCGGTACACCTGCTTTTTTCATGGTATTTCTTGCTTGATCTTTGTCTCCCATCTGAGAAATAACATTATAAGAAGGACCAATAAATGCGATTTTGCAATCATGACATAGCTTTGCAAATCTGGGGTTTTCCGATAATAATCCGTAACCGGGATGAATGGCTTCTGCATGGGTAACCTCGGCTGCAGAAAGAATAGCTGTCATATTTAAATAACTATCCTTTGCTCTTGCAGAACCTATGCATATGCTTTCGTCAGCCAAACTGACATGAAGTGAATCCTTGTCAGCTTCTGAATATATTGCCACGGTATTTATACCCATTTCCTTGCAGGCTCTGATTATTCGTATTGCAATTTCACCTCTGTTTGCTATCAATATTTTTGAAAACATATATTCCACCTACTTAATTAAGGCAAAGGAAAATTCGCCACTTACACATAATTTACCATTAACCATTCCCTTGCCCTTTGCAAAGTAAAATGGTTCTTTTATTCTCAATATATTACACTCAAATTCTATTTTATCTCCCGGTTTTACAGGATTTTTGAACTTGACTTCGTTTAAACCTGTAAAAAAAGGAGTAAAACTTTTGCTGCTGCAAAGTGTATTTTCTTCAGAAAACAGAACACAAGTGCATTGAGCCATCATCTCACACAATATTACACCGGGAACTACTGGATTTCCGGGGAAATGTCCTTGCAAAAACCATTCATCACCACGAACATTATATGAGCCTTTTGCCATGTTTTCATTAATCAATTCAGCTTCATCCACAAGTAGCATTGGCTCCCTGTGAGGTATTATTTTTTTTAATTCATCTCTGTTCATTTATACTTCCTCGCTATTGGGTATCAATTTCAAATATTAAGTCCCCAAACTGAACAATATCTCCATCATTTGGTAAAGCCTTTGTTATAACTCCATCATAATCTGAAGTTATTTCATTCATCAATTTCATCGCCTCAATAATACACAGCACATCTCCTTTTTTAACCTTTTGTCCAATAGAAACAAAGGGTTCACTTTCAGGAGACGGTGAAGAATAATAAACACCCACCATTGGTGATTTTAGCTGCTTAAGGCTATCTCTTTCCTGAATTTGACTTGGCTGATTTAATTTCTGCTCATTTAAGACTGGTGAATTCAAATTTAAAGCTTCATTTTCTCTAATATATCTTTCACACGAACTTGCCTGCTTAAATGCGGATTTTTCTTTTTTTCTGCCAAGCTTGATGCTGCAGTCTCCCTCAGATATTTCAAAGAAATCTAAAGAAGAATTCTCTATTATTTCAACTAATTTTTTAATTTCCTCTAAGTTCATATTTACTCTCCTTCTCGTGTAAATGCTATACACGCATTATGTCCTCCAAAGCCAAGTGAAGAAGAAAGTCCCAAATTCACCTTTGCCTTTACACATATATTTGGAGTAATATTTAAATCACATTCGTCATCCTTTTCAATATAATTGATTGTCGGAGGTATTATATTTTCTTTTAGTGCCAATACAGTTGCAATTGCTTCCACCGCACCAGCGGCACCAAGCATATGTCCAGTCATTGATTTTGTAGAGCTAACATAAGCATTTCTAGCTTTTTCTTCTCCCAAAGCCTTTTTTATTGCCAGTGTCTCTGTCTTGTCGTTTAGTGGAGTACTTGTTCCATGAGCATTTATATAAATTTTAGTTTCATCTTCCATTTTTGCTTCGGCAATTGCCAATTTTATAGCTCTTGAAGAACAAGTTGCTTCTTCGTTTGGTGCTGTCATATGAAAAGCGTCACAGGTGTTTCCGTAACCTTTTATTTCTGCATAGATATGAGCACCTCTTTTTACGGCATGTTCATATTCTTCAAGAAT
>CAZWCK010000091.1:0-5610 GCA_964632625.1 uncultured Oscillospiraceae bacterium | reverse complement strand
TTACAGGTGTGGATAACGTGTGTGAAAGGGCTGCTGTAAGGGCAAGCAGCGGAGGTAGTCTGATTGTAAAAAAGAGGACACTAAACGGTATTACCATTGCAATTGCAAGACGATAGCAGAAAGATAAAGCAGTGCAGACGGTCAAAGGGAGGTAGCTAATGAGAAAAATCCATATAATCGGAATAGGAATGGGAAATCCTGAAACCATTACGGTTGAAGGGAAAAAAGCGATTGAAAGAAGCCAGGCCATTATAGGTGCAAAAAGAATGGTGGATTCTTTTTCTTCAGGGAAACAAAAATGTAATTATGCCATAAATGCAGCAAAGATAATGGAGTGGATTTTGGAAAACGAAGAAATTCAGGATATTTCAGTGCTAATGTCAGGTGATATAGGATTTTACAGTGGCGCAAAGAAAATAAGTGAGTTAGCAACAGAATTATTTGGAAACCCTTTTGGAAATTTTACTCCCAATAAAGGATGTTTAGAAAGTATCAATGAAGATGCAAGAGAGCAGTGTGGAGAAATTCAGATAGAATATTTGCCGGGAATAAGTTCTTTATCATATTTTGCATCAAAAATCTGTCAAAGCTGGGAGGATGCTAAATTAATCAGTCTTCACGGAAAAGATGACAATATTGTGGCAAATGTTTCTTTAAACAGGAAAGTTTTTTTTCTTACGGATGGAAATAGTAACAATGTAAGAAGCATATGCAATACACTTACAGATCAGGGGCTTTCTGAAGTTCAGGTTTATGTGGGAGAGCAGCTTTCTTATGAGGAGGAACGAATTACAAGTGGGACGGCAAAGGAACTGTCCCAAAAGGATTTTCACAATCTGAGTGTAGTTATGGTAATAAATGAAAATACGGTTATGGAAGAAACACACACTTTGGGCATAAAGGATGAATGCTTCACAAGGGGGCAGGTACCAATGACTAAAGAAGAGGTAAGAACTGTTACCGTGTCGAAACTAAATCTTAAAAAAGATGATGTGGTTTATGACATTGGAGCCGGGACAGGTTCTATATCAGTTGAAATAGCACTTACATGCATCTATGGAAAAGTATTTGCAATAGAAACAGATGAAGATGCGCTTGAGTTAATAGAAATAAACAAAAATAAGTTTGGAGCCTTTAACGTAGAAATTGTAAATGGTATGGCGCCGGAAGTGCTGCTTGATTTACCAGTGCCTGACAAAGCCTTTATTGGCGGGTCAAAAGGAAATCTGGAGGAAATAATAAGAACTCTTATTGGGAAGAATCCAAATATTAAATTGGTAATAAATGTGGTGGCTCTTGAAACTCTTACTGAAGCTATTGAATGCTCCAAGAAATTTGGTTTTACGGAAGTTGAGATAGTACAGCTCAATGTTTCAAAGGCAAAGCAGTTGGGAAAATACAACCTGATGATGGGACAAAATCCAGTATATATTATTACATTGGGAATGTGAAAGCAAATAAGAAGGTGTTTTGATGACAGAAATTGCAAATTGTAATGTTCCAAGAATATTGATAGGTGCAACAGGGAGTGGGAGTGGAAAAACCACTCTTGTTTGTGGTATATTAAAAGCTTTGATTAAAAGAGAAAAGAAAATAGCTGCATTTAAGTGTGGACCTGATTATATAGATCCAATGTTTCATAAAGAGGCTTTGGGGTTGGATTCCAGAAATATAGATTTGTTTTTTAATGATATAAATACGGTCAATTGTTTGCTTGCTGAAAATTCCAGAGATTGTGAGCTTAGTATAATTGAAGGGGTAATGGGTTATTATGATGGACTGGCAGGAAAGTCATTTGAAGCAAGTGCTTATGATGTGGCAATTAAAACTCATACTCCAGCTATTTTAATTATTGATTGCAAGGGCAAATCAGTATCTATAATTGCAGAGATAAAGGGATTTTTGGAGTTTCAGCCAAACAGCAATATTAGAGGGGTAATATTAAACAGAATTTCACCGGCAATTTATAATGAAATCAGTAATATGATTGAAGAAAAGCTAAATATAAAGGTTTATGGTTATATGCCAAATGTCAGTGAATGTTCATTGGAAAGTAGGCATCTGGGATTGGTTACTGCAAAAGAAGTAATAAATCTAAGTGAAATATTGGATAAACTTGCAGTGCAGTGTGAGCAAACTGTAGACATCACAGGACTCATTAAGATTGCAAATGAAGCACCCGTTATTTCATATGAAAAAATAGAATTGTTCTCATATTTAATAGATAATAAAGAAAACGGCAATACAAAAATAGCAGTTGCAATGGATAAGGCTTTTTGTTTTTATTATAAAGATAATTTGGAATTGTTAGAGAAACTGGGGGCAGAGCTTGTTTATTTTAGCCCTTTATTAGATAGTAAATTGCCGAAAGACATTTCAGGTTTATATTTAGGGGGAGGATACCCGGAGCTTTATCTTGAGAAGCTTGCACAGAATCTTGAAATGCTTGAATCAATAAAAAAAGCAATTTCCAATGGGTTGCCTACAATTGCAGAATGTGGGGGCTTTATGTATCTTCATGATGTTATCAAGGATAAGGAGGGAAAATCATATCCTATGGTTGGTGCTATAGAGGGTGAAAGCTTTTTTGCAAATATTTTAGTACGCTTTGGTTATGTTGAACTTACTGCAATTAAGGATAATTTATTGTGCAATAAAGGTGAAAAGATGAAAGGTCATGAATTTCATTATTGGGATAGTACAAATTCAGGGGAATTGTATGTAGCACAAAAACCTTTGAGAAAAGCAAATTGGAAATGTGTTGTTGGAAACAAAAATTTGTATGCAGGATACCCGCACATACATTTTTATTCAAATGTTACTGCAGCAGAAAATTTCATAAAAGCCTGCATTCATTTTGAAATATAATCGGACATGGAGTGAAGAAATCATATGGAAGAAAAGTCTAACAACGGTTACAAATACAAGGAGCCACTAAAGAAATTAAGAAATGGTTATACAACGGGAACCTGTGCAGCGGCAGCAGCTAGAACAGCTGCATTTGCAACATTTGGAGAATGTAAGGAGAGCGTTGAATTTTCATTGGCAGAAGGCGTTAAACTCAAGCTTAATACGAAAATAGAGGAGATTGGTAACAAATTTGCGGTAGCAAGCATCATAAAGGACAGTGGCGATGACCCAGATATTACCAATGGCATAAAGGTATATGCAAGAGTTGAGCTGATGGAAAATTCAGAGGTTGCTTCCCTAAAAAATTCAATTAATCCATGGGTGGTTCTGGAGAAAACCTCTAGAACCATGATTTTGTTTGCAGGTGAGGGAATAGGAACAGTTACTTTGCCGGGGTTAGCGTGCGGAATAGGAGAACCTGCGATTAATCCTGTTCCAAGGAGGATGATAGCAGATGCCGTGTCAGAAGTGGCGGACAGTTATTATTATCAGGGAGCAATAAGTATTACCATATCCATACCAGGAGGAGAAGAAATTGCAAAAAAAACGTATAATCCCAGATTGGGAATAAACGGAGGTTTATCTATTTTGGGAACTACAGGAATTGTAAAGCCAATGAGTGAAAAAGCCTTAATAGATACCATCAAAGTTGAGATGGATGTGCAAAAGGCCCTGGGCGCAGATTATATTGTGGTTACTCCGGGAAATTATGGCGAAACATTTTTGAAAGAAAAAATTAATGGGCAGGGCTGTTATGTGGTAAAATGCAGCAATTATGTAGGTGAGACTCTTGACTATGCAGAAGAACTTGGTTTTAGGGGAATTCTTTTTGTGGCGCATATGGGAAAGCTTACTAAAGTTGCAGCAGGAATAATGAATACCCATTCTTCATATGCAGATGGAAGAATGGAGGTTTTAGCTGCACATGCGGCACTGCAAGGAGCGGAGCAGCCTTTAATTCAGAGAATCATGGATTCTGTTACGACGGACAATGTTTATGAGGAGATAATGAATTATGAAGAAAAAGGTATGCTATGGTCACGAATCTCCTCAAAATTAATTGAGAAGGTTCATTATCATATGGTTTCCAGAACTCATAACACCATGCAGATTGAGTTAGTAATGTTTTCAAATAAGTATGGACTGCTTGGAAATACGAATACTTTGGCAAAAAACCTAAATTTATTTATAAAATAAAAAAATTTAAAAGGGTGGATTATTTCGCCTTATGCAAAGATGGAGGAAAGAATGATAAACTTTGTGGGAGCAGGCCCTGGGGCGCCGGATTTAATTACAGTACGAGGAGCAAGATTATTGCAGGAGGCAGATGTAATCATATATGCAGGTTCTCTTGTAAACCCGGAGCTTCTTAAGTATGCAAAAGAAGGATGCAATATATATAATAGTGCTTCAATGACTTTAGAAGAAGTGGTAAAGGTAATGGAAGAGGCAGAATCAGATGGAAAAATGACAGTAAGACTTCATACCGGTGACCCTAGTGTTTATGGCGCACATAAAGAACAGATGGATTTACTTGAGCCTAAGGGAATAAAGTTTCTTGTAACACCTGGAGTTAGTTCGTTTTGTGGAGTTGCAGCAGCTCTAAATGCAGAATACACATTACCGGAAGTGTCTCAATCTGTAATTATTACAAGAATGGAAGGAAGAACCCCTGTACCGGAAGGGGAAAAAATGGCGAGGCTGGCATCACATGGATGTTCTATGGCAATATTTTTAAGTACAGGACTTCTTGAGTCCTTGAAGGAAGAATTATTAAAAGGAAGCTACGAGGAAGATACTCCTGCTGCCATAGTTTACAAGGCTACTTGGCCAGAAGAAAAAGTATTTCGATGCACAATAGGAACATTACCGGAAACAGCGAAAAAAAATAATATTACAAAGACGGCAATGATAGTGGTAGGAGGATTTTTGGGAGCTGAATATGAACGCTCAAAGCTATATGATCCCACATTCACTCATGAATTCAGGGAGGCAAGCAAATAATGAACAAAATATATGTAGTCGGTCTTGGACCAGGAGAATTAAATCAGGCAACGGAAAGAGCCTTGAAAGCTCTTGAAGATAGTCATACTATAGCAGGTTATACCGTTTATATTGATTTAATCAGAGATAGATTTAGTCATAAGGAACTTATTTCCACGGCAATGAAAAAGGAAATTGATAGATGCAAAATAGCAGTAGATGAAGCGGCAAAAGGAAAAACTGTTTCCATGGTATGCAGCGGTGATGCAGGAGTTTATGGTATGGCAGGGTTGGTTTATGAGGTAGTAGAAGAAAAGGGACTGCTTTCTGAAGTTGAGGTTGAAATAGTTCCCGGAATTACTGCTGCTTGCAGTGGAGCTGCAGTCCTTGGAGCACCTTTGATTCATGATTTTACAGTAATAAGTTTGAGTGATTTACTAACTCCTTGGGAGTTGATTGAAAAAAGACTGGAATGCGCTGCAATAGGAGATTTCTCGATATGTCTTTATAATCCTTCAAGTGTAAAGAGACATGATTATTTGCAGAAGGCATGTGATATTTTACTTAAACACCGTTCTCCAAATAATGTTACCGGTTATGTTCAAAATATTGGAAGAAAAGGCGAATGCTGTGTGGTAACGGATTTAAAAGCTTTGAGGGATGCAGAAGTAGATATGTTTACAACTGTATTTATTGGTAATTCAAGTACAAAAAATA
>CAZWCK010000090.1:2092-5618 GCA_964632625.1 uncultured Oscillospiraceae bacterium | reverse complement strand
CATCACTTTTTAACGGCAATAAGACAGTTCTTTCTTTTGAGGTTTTTCCTCCTAAGAAAAGCAGCTCTATTGATACAATCTACAGCACTCTTGAAGAGCTTAAAGAATTAAAACCTGATTTTATCAGCGTTACATATGGTGCAAGCGGAAGCCTTGCAGATTCATCGACCTGTGACATTGCTTCTGCCATAAAAAATAAATATGGTATAGAATCTGCTGCTCATCTTACTTGCGTAAATTCCAGCAAAGAAACTATTGTACATATTTTGAAACAATTTAAGGAAAATAATATCGAGAACATTTTAGCACTGCGAGGCGATATTTCACCTGATGTTCCTCCTAAACACGATTTTAAATACTCAAGTGATTTAATTTCTTATATTCGAGAGCAATCTGATTTCTTTGGAATTTCAGGTGCTTGTTATCCTGAATGCCATATGGACAGCGCTAATCAGGTTGAAGACATATTGAATTTAAAAAAGAAGGTTGATGCGGGTGCAGAGCATTTAATTTCTCAATTATTTTTTGACAACTCCTTTTTTTACGGTTTTGTAGAAAAGGCTAGAATTTCTGGTATAAATGTTCCTATTGAAGCCGGCATTATGCCTGTTGTTAATAAGAAACAAATTGAGCGCATGGTGTCCCTTTGCGGTGCCAGCCTACCTCCTAAGTTTGCAAAAATGATGCAGCGATACGAAAACAATCCTGAGGCTATAAGGGATGCAGGTATCGCATACGCAATAGACCAGATTGTTGACCTTATATCAAATGGAGTTGAGGGAATTCACCTATATACAATGAACAATCCTTACATTGCAAAAAAGATAACTGAAAGTATAAAGAGCTTACTTAAAAAATAGTAAATATGGCGGTAAATATGAAAATTACTAAGATAAATGAAAAACAGGTTTTTCGGTATATGGGGTACAAAAACACAACACCTGATGCCGGGATTTTGAAAAAAATGGAGGTATGCGAAAAAAGACTTTTGGAGACAGCTTCTCAATTATATGTTTATAGGGTTTTTGATTTGCAGATTAATAATAATTTTGAAAAACCCAACTCAAAATCGAAGGAAGATTTTAAGATTTTTAGTATAGACTCAATTGAGATTTCCGGTTCTAATCTTTTACTAACCGGCAATAGTATAGTGAAACATTTAAAAGGCTGTTCCCGAGTAATACTTTTTGCTGCAACTCTATCATCAAGTGTTGACAAGCTTCTTCGTTTATTGCAAATAAGCGATATTACTGATGCGTTCATCACAGATGCAATGGCAAGCACCCTTATTGAACAGGTTTGTGATGAAGCTGAGTTAGAAATAAAAAGCCAGCTTGAACTTCAAGCTCAAGAGCAATATTACACCTGGCGTTACAGTCCCGGCTATGGAGATTTACCACTATCTATACAACAAAGTTTTTTAAGCACTATTGATGCACAAAGACAAATTGGCCTTTGTACCACCTCAAGTGACGTATTGACTCCACGAAAATCGGTAACAGCTATTATTGGAATTTCCAATAAGCCCTTGGGAAAAACACAAAGAAGCTATAATCAAGACGGTACAAATTGTCACCAGAGTGAAATTAATAAATGCAACACCTGTAATTTAAGAAACAGTTGCGCTTATTCTCAAATTATTAAAGCATAAAATGTTTGATATTTTTTATGTTTGATATTTGTTCTATATGGTAAGCGTTATTTCGTATATAATAAAATTAATTATAAAACAAGGAGATATAATTCAGTGAATACAAAAAATAAGCTAACCGAACTATTAGATAATAATGAATTTGTTTTTTTGGATGGTGCGATGGGCACAATGCTTCAAAATTCAGGAGTAGAAATCCCACAAATTCCTGAGGAATTGAATATTACCAACCCAAGATTAATAATAGACATTCAAAAAAAATACCTTATGGCGGGCTCAAATATAATATATTCCAATACCTTCGGAGCCAACCGCTACAAAACAGAAGCATCAAAATATCCTTTAGCGGACCTTATCGAAGCTGCTATCTGCAACGCAAATCAAGCACGTCGGGAATATATGAGTTGGAAGGAAACGGAGAAAGCTGAGAAAGCCCAGATAACTCAGCAAAATCAGGAAACGATACCGCCTTATCAAGAACCACTGATAGCCCAAAGCTTAGGCCCAATCGGCAAGCTTCTTGAACCAACAGGTACTCTTCCTTTTGAAGATGCTTATGAAACCTTCAAGGAACAGATTCTTGCAGGAAAGGATGCTGATATTATAGCTATAGAAACTATGACCGACCTTTATGAGATGAAGGCCGCAATTCTTGCTGCAAAGGAAAACTCCGATAAACCTGTAATATGCACTATGTCTTTTGAAAAAAATATGCGTACCTTCACCGGTTGCTGTGTATCTTCAATGGCAATTACCATTGAAGCACTTGGTGCAGATGCCATAGGGCTTAACTGCTCATTGGGGCCAAAAGAAATGTTCCCTATTATTGAAGAGCTTTCCAACTGGACAAACTTGCCTATTATAATCAAACCAAACGCAGGCCTACCTGATCCTATTACCGGCGGCTACAGTATTACTCCAAAGGAATTTACAAAATACATGGTAGAATTAATCCCTCTTGGTGTGAAAATTCTTGGAGGTTGTTGCGGAACAAATCCCGAATTTATCAAAGAACTTACAGATACTTTCAAAAGTAAAACACATATAGCAAAAACCGTTGAAATACCAAGTGCAATATGTACGCCCGAAAAAACTGTAATTATTGATGAACCCCGTATTATTGGTGAACGCATCAATCCTACTGGCAAGAAACTTCTCAAGGACGCTTTGAAAAATAATGACCTTAGCTATATTCTTTCTCAAGCAATAAGCCAGATAAAAGACGGTGCTGAAATCCTTGACGTTAATGTTGGCATGCCTGATATTGAAGAAGCTGAGATGATGGTAAAATGCGTAAAAGCAGTTCAGGGCATAACTAATGTCCCTCTTCAGATAGATTCCAATGACCCTGCTGTGCTTGAAGCGGCGCTTCGTATATATAACGGTAAGCCAATAGTCAACTCAGTAAATGGTAAGGAGGAATCCCTGATCACAATTCTTCCGCTTGTGAAGAAATATGGTGCATCTGTAGTTGGCCTTACTTTGGATGAAGACGGAATCCCTACAACCTGTGAAAAACGGGTAGAAATAGCTAGTTCCATGCTTAATCGTGCATTGTCAATAGGCATTCCGAGGCGGGATTTATACATTGATTGTTTGACTTTGACGGTGTCCGCTGAACAAAAAGCTGCAATGGATACCTTGAAGGCAGTTTCAATTGTAAAGAACAAACTGGGACTTAAAACCGTTCTTGGAGTATCAAATATTTCATTTGGTCTTCCGAACAGACCTTTGATAAACCACAACTTTTTGACTATGGCTTTCACCATGGGGCTTGATCTCCCAATCATGAATCCCGGAAATGCTGATATGGTTGATTCTGTTTTCTGCTATAAATTGCTTTCGGCAAAGGATGTTGATTCCAAAAATTATATA
>CAZWCK010000090.1:0-1992 GCA_964632625.1 uncultured Oscillospiraceae bacterium | reverse complement strand
CTTACTTCAGAATGCCGCAGACTAACAGAAGTTTTGCTAGAGCAAAAAGAACCAATGGAAATCATCAATGACATATTGATTCCAGTTTTGGACAAGGCAGGCATAAATTTTGAGTCAGGAAGTATATTTTTGCCACAGCTCATTTTAATTGCAAATACTTGTCAATCAGCCTTTGATGTAATAAAATTAAAATTAGCAACAAACGATATGGCTCCTGTCAGCAAGGGAAAAATAATTTTGGCAACAGTAAAAGGTGATATTCACGATATAGGAAAAAACATTACTAAAGTTCTTTTAGAGAATTATGGATATACTGTTATAGATCTTGGAAAGGATGTAGAGCCTCAGCTTATATTAGAAACCGCTATTCAGCAGCAGGTACGTCTTGTTGGATTAAGCGCATTAATGACTACAACCTTAAAAAGTATGGAGGAAACTATTCGCTTGATACATGAAAATAATCTAAATACAGAAATAATGGTTGGAGGCGCTGTATTAACAGCGAATTATGCAAAGAAAATCGGGGCAGACTACTATGTAAAGGATGCCAAAGAATCCACTGACATAGCTAAACAAATTTTTAGGTAAGGATATAATTATGATTAGACTTTCTTCATTAAATAGACATGATGTTTTGCGACGCATTTACAACACTGACATTTTGCAAATGCCAAAAGAGGAAATCAACCTTCTTATTAAGACATGTGAAAAAGAGCTTCTCACGGTTGCAAAACCAAGATATATATATAAGCGTATAGAGACAGACCTCCCTATGCTTTCTTTTATCTCCGCAGACATCTCAACGCTTACCTCGAATTCTGATATTGTTGTTATTTATGTTGCAACTTTATCTTTTGAAACAGACCTTTTAATAAATAAATATTCTGTAACAGCTCCTCTTAAATCGGTAATGTTAAACGCCCTTGCTGATGTAGCACTTGAACAGCTTTGCGAAAAAATATATGTATTAATTGAGTCGGAGCTTGAGAATTATGAATTGACTAGAACTTATAGCCCATTTTATGGGGATTTACCAATGTCTACAGTAGATGATTTTTTATTAATATTGAAGGCCGAAAAAAAAGCCGGCATATATCTCAATCATGCCGGCGAATTAATTCCAAAAAAGACTAACACAGGTATCATTGGTTCAAAACCCAAAGACCTGCATTTCAAAGACTGCAGCCAGTGTATCATTAATGATACCTGTAGCTATCTAAAGAGAAGTGAACACTGCGGTTATTCAGAATGATTGCATAAAACGCTATTTTTTATTTAGATACCATTAACTAGAAATATTTCACATAAAACTTCATGTCTTCACTTCCATATCCTAAAGCAGTATAAAATTCATATGCCTTATGATTGTGGCTCTCTGACAAAAATTGAAATCTTTTGTACCCATTCGCCATAGCAAAATCTTCAATACATTTCAATATACATCTGCCCATGCCCGAACCTCTTCTTTCCGGAGCTAAGTATAAATCATCCAATATCAATGCCTTGCCGTGAGCCCAGATACTAAATATAGTCATGAGGTTTGCAAAACCTATGCTCTCCCCCTCATCTGTTTCTACAATTACAAGTGTTATCAACTCCGGATGTAATAACGCCTGTTCAAAGGTTTCTTCAAACTTTTCAATGGAAACATTGTTGGTATTATTCCAAAAGTCATCATCCTTTATTTCAAAATCCATAAACTCCTTGTTCAACCTTACCCATTGTTTTTTATCATTTTCATTACATATTCTAATTTTCATATTATGCAAGCCTCCTCTCCTGATTTTAATTTATGCTGTGTCCAAAATGATTAGTCCAAATTATAATGGCTTCCCTCAATGTCCAACAAGGTTCTTTTAATATTTAGACCGCCACCATAACCCACAAGACTTCCTGATGCTCCTATTACTCTATGACATGGTATGATTATGGGTAATGGATTCTTGTTGTTGGCATTTCCTACTGCCCTCGCACCTTTTTTTAGTCCCAAAG
>CAZWCK010000089.1:0-5636 GCA_964632625.1 uncultured Oscillospiraceae bacterium | reverse complement strand
CGAGATATTGAAGGAAAAATATAAGTCACTTAAAGGGCTTGAGTGTTTAGTCATTGGTAATGGTCAAATGGGACAGCTTGTTGTAAATGAGCTTATTGAAAATGGTGCAAGTGTATCTATGACATTAAGAAAAAAGTTTCATGAAGGAGATGAGCAGAAATCCATAGCTCCAGAGGGTTGCAATATGGTTCCCTTTGAACAGAGGTTTATTCTTTTGCCGGATAAACAAGTGATTGTAAGTGCCACTTTAAGCAACCATTATACCTTGAAATATGGGGATATTGCAGGTATATTAAAAACACATCAGTACTATATGTTTGATCTTGCAGTTCCAAGAGATATTGATCCTGAAATTGGAAAATGCAAAAATGTGGAATTACTGAACATAGATACCATGACTACGAAGCAGATAAATGGAGTGGATGAGTCAAAGATAGAATATGCTAAGAGAATATTATCAGAATATGAGACAGATTTGAATAAATGGTTTGGATACAGGAAATATGTTCCTACAGTTAATGAAATATCGGAACTTGTGGCAGAGGATGCAAAGAAAAGATTTTTAGGTTATTACGAAGTTGGAAGTAGTCACGCCAATTCAGAAGCTTTGAAGGAAGCTGTAAGAATGGCAACGAGTAAGTTGATATACGGGCTTAAAGATACACTTGCCCCTGCAATGTGGAGCGAATGCATTGAAAGTCTACATATTGCAGCTGCAAAGGAAACCTTGAAGCACTAAGGGGGCAATAAAGGGGGACATTGTAAAATGGCAAAGATATTAATATTTGCAGGAACAACAGAAGGAAGAAAACTTGTGGAAGCATTAAATGGCACTGAACATTTTGTGCTTTCTTGTGTTGCAACAGAATATGGCAGGGAGCTTTTGAATTGTGATAGTGTGCATGTGGGAAGAATGGAACAGAAGGATATGGAAGAATTACTGGATAGTACAAATTTCGATTTTGTTGTTGATTCTACTCATCCATATGCAGAGATTGTTTCTAGGAACATAAAGAATGCTTGTGAGAAAACAGGGAAAAATTATTTAAGGCTTTTAAGGGCAAGTGCTTTTAAAAAATCCGCACAAGTAGGGAAAAATTCAATTAATACAAAAACAGATGAACATATCATTTGGGTAGAAAATACTGAAGAAGCGGTAAATTTTATAAATGATACAGAAGGAAATGTTCTTTTGACTACCGGCAGTAAAGAATTAAACAAATATACAAAGATAAAAAACTATGAAAAGAGATTATTTGCAAGAGTACTTCCTATGGAGGAAGTGGTGAAAAGTTGTACGGAGCTTGGATTTGATTGTAAACATCTAATATGTATGCAGGGGCCTTTTACTTATGACATAAATATAGCAATGCTGAAAATGCTTAACTGCAAGTATATGGTTACAAAGGATTCAGGAAAAGTAGGAGGAACTTTTGATAAGCTTAGAGCAGCAGAAGAACTTGGCATAAAAACAGTGGTAATAGGAAGACCAACAGTTGAAGAAGGATATTCATTGGAAGAAATATTGACGCTCATAAATAATGAGGTAAGAATTGATGTTCCTGAAAAATTTATAGAAGATAATAGGAAGAAACTAAAGAAATATTTTCCTCTATTCACTGATATAAGTAAAAAAAATATTTTGGTAGTAGGCTTTGGAATAATTGCACAAAGACGTATTAACACACTTTTGAATTTTTACTGTAATATTAAAGTTGTGGCGAGGGAATTAGAAAAAAAAGATGGAGTTGGAGAAAAAGAAAGCGAACTATTGGCGAAGTTGGAAAATAGAAATAGTGTTCTTTTAGAAAAAAGTTTTGAACAGGGAGATCTAAATAACATTGATATGGTTATTGCAGCTACAGATGATGTGAAGCTTAACAGCGAAATTGTTCAACTTTGTAGAGAAAAGAATATTCTTGTAAATGTATGCAGTAGCAAGGAACAATGTGACTTTTATTTTCCGGGGATAGTAGTTGGCAGTGATACAGTTATTGGAATAACAGCAGAGGGTAACAATCATCAGAAGGCTAGAGAACTTACTGAAAAGATAAGAACTATAATGTAGGTTGGAGGAATAGATGAAAAAGAAAAAAATAATTGTGGGAAGCAGGGAAAGCAAACTTGCTGTCATACAATCACAACTGGTAATAGCAAAAATAAAAGAAGCACATCCCGAAATAGAAATTGAGCTTGTGACAATGAAAACTACTGGAGACATGATATTGGACAAGAGACTTGACAAAATCGGCGGAAAAGGTCTGTTTGTTAAGGAACTTGATAAGGCACTAGGAGAAGGAAAAGTAGATATCACAGTACATAGCCTGAAGGATCTTCCTATGGAAACTCCAGAGGATTTACCATTAGTGGCTTTTACGCAAAGAGAGAATCCTTTTGATGTACTTGTATTTCCGGCAGATACGGAAAAGGAAAAATTTGATTTGCCTCTTGGAACCTCCAGTATGAGAAGGGAATTGCAGCTTAAGGAAATTTATCCGGATTGGAAGGTTGAAAGTATTAGGGGAAATGTAATCACAAGGCTTGCAAGGATGGATAGAGGAGAATTTGGAGGCACAACGCTTGCTTATGCAGGACTTTCAAGATTGGGAATCCTTGAACAAAGAAAATATAGAATCTTTACGGCAGAGGAAATGATACCGGCTTGCGGGCAGGGAATTCTTGCAGTGCAGGGTAGGAGGGGAGACGATTATTCTTTTCTCGATTGTCTGAGAAACCAAAAATCTCAGTTTGAGGCTGAAGCAGAGAGGGCATTTGTTACATATCTTGATGGAGGTTGCAGTTCACCCATAGGTGCCTTGGCCCAGGTTTGCGATGGAGAAATATTAATTAGAGGGCTTTATTACAATGAGCAAACCTGTAGATGCCAAAAAGGTAAAATCAGAGGAAAGGTTCAAGATGGCATTAAGCTCGCCATTGAACTTGCAAAGAAATTAAAAGAAGATGGCAAGGGATAGATTAACTAAGTAGATTAAACTGTGTGGAAGATAATCAAAACATATAGATGGGGTGGAAATTATTATGCATGAGAAAAAAGGAAAAGTGTGGCTTGTAGGTGCAGGACCGGGAGATGCAGGACTCTTTACAATAAAGGGAAATGCAGTTTTGCAACAAGCAGATGTGATTGTATATGATAAACTTGTTGGAGATGGTGTACTTGCACTTATGCCCGAATCAGCAGAAAAAATATTTGTGGGTAAGGTTGCGGGAAACCATGCAGTTCCCCAAGAAGAGATAAATCGAATTTTGCTTAGAGAAGCGAAGAAGGGAAAAAAGGTTGTAAGACTTAAAGGTGGAGATCCTTTTGTTTTTGGTAGAGGAGGAGAAGAACTGGAGCTTTTGGTTGCAGAAAATATTGCCTTTGAAATTGTTCCGGGAATTACATCTGCGGTTTCTGTGCCTGCATATAGTGGCATACCAGTTACTCATAGAGATTTTGTTTCTTCATTGCATATTATCACGGGGCATACAAAGAAATCTGATGCAGCAGAAGTTAACTACAAAGCCCTTGTTTGTTTAGAAGGAACCATTGTGTTTCTTATGGGAGTTTCGGCAATGCCAAGTATTTTGAAGGGACTTCTTGATGCGGGAATGGACAAAGACATGCCGGCAGCCATACTTGAAAGAGGAACGAGAGCTCATCAAAGACGGGTAGTTGGAACGATTTCAAACCTTACGGAGGAAGCAGCAAAAGCAGAAATAAAAACTCCGGCAATTATTATTGTAGGAAAGGTTTGCTCACTTGCAGAGCAGTTCCATTGGGCAGAGGACAGACCTCTTGGAGGATTGAAAATAGCTGTGACAAGACCCCAAAATAGGAATTCATATCTTGCAGATAAATTGGCATATTTGGGAGCGGAAGTAGTGCTTATTCCTTCAATTAAGACTATTGAAATTGAAGACAATTCAGAATTTATGAAGGAAATGGATATAATAAATGAGTACCAATGGATTATATTTACAAGCCCTGAAGGTGTGGAAATATTCTTTAATAAGCTTAGAAAAGTAGGTATGGATATCAGAGGACTTGGGAGCATTAAGTTTGCAGCAATTGGCAGTGCCACAAAAGCAGCCATTCAAAAAAGAAATGTTATGGTAGAACTTATGCCGGACATATACAGCGGATTTGAGCTTGGAAAACTTGTTGCAGAAAAAATTATGGAGGGAGATAAACAAGGACAGGAGACAAAGGTACTGATTCCAAGAGCAAAAATTGGTACGGACGAAGTAACAAAGCCTCTTGACGAAAAAAATATATTGTATTATGATTTACCTCTTTATGATACAATAACAGCAGAAAACTTTGAGCTGGATGAGGAGGTTGATTACGTAACCTTTACAAGTGCATCAACTGTATCTGGTTTTGTTGAATTATCAAAACTAGACAACTTTTCTGGAATAAAGGCATTGTGTATTGGTGAAAAAACTGCAGAAGAAGCAGCAAAGTATGGAATGAATATCATCCTCTCAAAAACGGCTACAATGGATAGCATGATAGATTGTCTGTTGGAATTGAAAAACAGCTAAAATGGACAGTATGATAGAGTGCCTGTTGGAATTGAAAAACAGTAATAAAAAATCAGGATGAAGCGGATAAAATTGTTTTGACCAAGGCAAGGATGGGGGCCAAGAATGAGGATAAAGATAATTGCATTTACGAAAAAAGGTGGGGAATTGTGCAGACATCTTATTATGATGCTTGAAAAGCCGGGGTCAGTATGCGAAGGCTATCTGATGAAGGATAATTTTGAAATTGAAGGTCTTAGTGCGGTTCATGAATCCGTAAAAGAGTGGACAAATAAAGCTTTTAATGATACTGATGTAATTATTTTTATTGGTGCAACTGGAATTGCTGTAAGAGCAATTGCACCTTACATAAAATGTAAGACCATTGACCCTGCAGTTGTGACAATAGATGAAAAAGGAAAATTTGTTATATCGTTATTGTCAGGTCATATAGGAGGCGGAAATGAAATTACTAAAAAAATTGCAAATATGCTTGAGGCAACTCCTGTTATAACTACAGCAACAGATATAAACAGCAAGTTTTCAGTAGATGTTTTCGCCACAGAAAACCACTTAAAAATAGAGAACATGAAAGCAGCGAAAATGATTTCAGCAAAAGTGTTGGATAATATGCCAATATATATACTAGATGAAAGTGACAATAACTATTCATTTCCAAATGAAATAATAATGGCTTCAGAAAAAGAATTCTGGGAGATGTACGAAAAAGGGTATGCCTGTTGCATTATTTCGAACAAAGAAGTAATGAATATGAAGGATAACCTGCTTCAACTGGTTCCAAAGGATATTTGTATAGGAATAGGATGCAGGAAAGATACAGGAGTTGGTGCAATGAAATTTTTTGTTCAGGATACTTTGGAGATGTATGGTCTGAGAAAAGATGCGATAAGGTGTATTGCTTCAATTGATTTAAAGCAGGAAGAAAAAGCCCTTTTGGAACTTGCAAGAACACTGGATGTACCTTTTGTAACATATAGTAGTGGAGAACTTAGAATTACAGATGGTGAATTTGGTGGATCCCCCTTTGTTGAGCGTATTACAGGTGTGGATAACGTGTGTGAAAGGGCTGCTGTAAGGGCAAGCAGCGGAGG
>CAZWCK010000088.1:0-5675 GCA_964632625.1 uncultured Oscillospiraceae bacterium | reverse complement strand
TGCCAAAATACCCACAAGAAGAACAACCACCATTATTTCTATTACCGACATTCCTTTATTACTCAGTATGCCGAATTTCTCAAGGTTAGCTTCTAAGGAATTTTTTTTCTTTATTATGTTGCTCTTTAAAAATTTTCTCATCTTATATCCTTTGAATATCTGCTCAGTCATATTTTCACTAACCTTTTTTCCAATTTTCAAAATCAATTTCAATTCTAGTAAATGTCTTATGTTTCTCTATTGCTGAACCCGAAGCCGTTGTTTCAGCACTTCCTGAACCTGTACCGCCTTCTTCTGAACCTGCCGTGCCTTCCACAATCCCAAGATCAACAGCAAAGTACTCCTGAATATCTACATTTACGCCTAATACTTCCTTAACTATTGATTCTGAGGCAACAACTTTCCCACCTGTTTCTAATTTTAAATTTCCTGTTGCTATAATTAATCCATAAACCGTTCCACCATTTACAACTACGTCACCATTTGCAACAATTACACCATCAAAACGCCCTCGAACAGTCACATTGCCATTTACCAAAACCACACCCTTCTGCATTTTTGGCTGTGACGGGTCGCCTGCGCCAACAACAATTGCAGTAGCCCCAGCATTTGCAACAGCTTTTATACTATCACCACCACTTTCAGCAAAACTATCTGGCGGTTGTTTTTTCAATCTATTTACATTAATGATATTACCTACTAAGGTGCTTGTCATCTTTGGAGCCATTTTAGTTTCATCCAAATAACTCATAAGACCATTTCGTTTAGCTTTTTTTTCCATTGCCAAATTGGAGAAAACAGATGCCGAACCTGCCGTTCCTTCTCTAATTGATAAGCTCTCTTCCTCGACATAGTCAACTACATTTCCGTGTGAAATAAAGCCTGTTATTGCAGAAAAGCTTGCCGCCTTTGTACCAATTGCATCTGCTAAAGCCATTAGTTCCACATTCAACTCTTGATTTGAAATGTAATCTTTGAAATAGTCACTTGCAAATCTTGGTGTCATAAAATTCATATACAAATATACCATTTCCACAGAAGGGGTTTCCTGCCCTGAAATATAATGATTGACTGTAATGGCTTTGTATGGCTCCATAGGATTTATGTATTTTCTCAAAGGTACTGGCAAATATCTTGCAACATTTATTTTATCCGACTGAGTAGATTCCTCCAAGGCTTCATATTCCACCTTCGTCATCGGATTGTGTCCTATGTAAGTAATGCAATCTCCCGGTAATAAATATGCATTTTGCGCAAATCCATACGATAAGGATTCTCCCTGCATAACCGTAACAATATTTTCTTCTGGCCTTGTAATATCCTTTAGCGTACTTATTGTCGTTCTTCCGGACAAAACCATATTGGTAATTTCCATTGTATTAAGTAAAGCATCGTGAGCATTTATGGCAATTGAGCTCCCATAATCCCCCTGTTCTCCACTTTGAGAATATCCATAACCATAATAATTACCGCTTAGTTTTACATCCCCATAAGCATTATTCATTACCAAATCAGACGCAACATTAATTTCCCCATTTAACTCGATTTGAGTAAACTCCAAATTATTTTCTCCTTGTATCAATGTTTTTATATTGTCCACCCAAATCTGACATTGATTTGTGCTATCTTGAGATACTTTTATCTTACCACCGCCGGAAGCTTCCAAATTGCCCCTAGAAAGAATTTTATTTCCTTGGATTACCAATGTGCCTCCGCCATCTGCATGTATACCCTGACCACCATATACATTGCCTAAAACGCTCACATTATTTCCATTATTTGCAATGGTAGAGACCTCTTTTTCTACTATGATGCCATATTGTGCAAGATTACCCAGAGTTGCTGTTCCCTTCCCCGCCTGAGCAAGAGAAGGTGAGCCAATTCGAATATCTGTAGTTATTTTCACTGCCTTATTATTCATTTTGTAAGCTACGCTTACATTGCATATTTTCACATAACAATCAGTACCCAATTCACCCCCACCTTTTACAAAAACAAGAGCAATAGGGTTTTCATCATCATTGGCAAAATGTGCCTGATCAAAAGTGGTCAAGCCCGAAAGCCAACTCACCAATTTTTCCGATTGATTCTTATTTAACTCTAATTTTACTTCTGTGCCATTTCCCGAAACAGTGCCCGCTACAACTGTAGCTTCTGCCTCTTCTCTAAGCATTTTTTCCATAAAATCGACGTATTTTTGTCCTACAAGAAGAGCTTTTTTCTCCTCCTTTGTTGTAGAATGTCTTGTAAGCACATAAGTATAGGCCTCCATTAGCCTGTCTTCTGCTTTTTCCTGCAGTCCTATGCAAACTTGGTTCAAAACGGTTTCTGTTTCATAAAAATTCTTCGTTGCTCCCGCATCAACCATCTTCATTTGGAATGTCATTACCGAAGTAGCAAGCACTATTGCACCTATTACGCCAATAAAGCCCATAGCAACAATTACTGCTACCAAGGAGGAACCTTTGTTATTCATCATCTGCCCTCCATCGTCAATTTAATCATCTCGTTGTGATCATTATCAGTAATGGTCACTGTGATTTCGTAAAGTCTGTTTTCTTTTGTAAGACGTTCTGTCAAAGAGTCAGTCGAACTTACAGATGTTGGTATTTGATATTTAGGAATCCCCTTGATTGGGCTGTATAAAGCTCTGTTATAATTGTTATCTGCTAACAAAAATAATTTTACATTTCCTGTCCCCTTTTTCTGAAAATCTATAAATTTACCGCCTGCGTATGTTTCTAACTGGCTTGCCAAAATAAAATTAATATCTATTCCCTGCGCGACATCAAGTGTTATCTTGTCATCGGCATAAGTTGATCCCCAATCATTTTCAAAAGAAACATGAAATAAAAACACATCCTTCAATTCTTGAAATTCAACATCCTTGAAAGCCGTTTCCAAAATAATTGGTTCCGGTGCAGGCCCATTTGGAAGAGAATTGGTTGAATAATAATGGCTTAATGCGTTATAATTAGTTCCATAATGATAATCTCTTCTAGCCGATGCCTCTATTTTGTAACTAATATTGCAATTTGCAGTAATCTTTCCCTTAGCATTCTTTTCTAGGGTTACTTGCATCTCACGTTTAATTAAATGCTTTAAAGAATCTTCTGACATCAGCTTAGGTATAGGAGGATATTCCTCACCCTCTTCGAGACTTGCAACATAATCGCTATAAGTTTTCATTATTCTGTTTTGATGTTCTTCTTCGAATCCACTCAATGCAATATAATCGTAAGTATTGGCAAACTCAGCTTTTTCCGTGCCGTCAGGTTGCAATATATACTGCGCAAAAATTGCAAATGGATCTATCAACGCAGAGGTTTTCTGCTCTAATTTTGATACATCCGGCAATTGATATTCGTTCCAAAGAGTTGGATTTTTCCTCGCACCCTTTGCAATGTCCTCATCACTAACTATACCCTTCTTGATACTTGCAATTGCAGACATACTAGTATGTGTAACCGGCTCCGCCTCTACCTTCACATTGAATTCAAAGTTGCCCTGTTTCCTTGTTGAAGTATATTCATTTTTCTCTGCCCATGACAAAATACCACCTGCACGTATTTCTTCCATTACAGACTTTGCAAGACTAGTTGCCGCTTCCTGCCTTGCACTTTGTGCCGTAGTTCTTGCACTGAACACAAAGGTGTGCATTATTGGAATAATTAGTATGCTTATAATAAGCATACTAACAATAACTTCCACGAGAGAAAAGCCACCATTCTTGTTCCCAATATTCTGTTTTTCCGCAGCTCTTGGTTTCATGGCAGCTCCTTGCTATTTGTTCAACTTTATGTATCTCAAAATTTTATTAATCATCAGTCAATTCCAAAAGGTTTAGATGTTCCTAATGGAATATCGCTTATCTGTGGTTCCTGATAAACCCTATCTGTACCTGTAATAGCATACATATTTAATACAAAGCTACCTGATAGTTTTCCAGAACCCTCCTCATAAGAAGCATTTATTGTTTCCACCGACATTCTTTCCTCACAATTAGTAAACAAATCCAGCATCTTTTTTAAAGACTCATATGACCCCTGATAAGAGACTGTTACCGGTGTGCAATAAATTTCATTTTTGTAAGTATTTTCGTCTTCTGGAATCGCTACCTTATACGTCTCCCCAAAACTAGCACTAATAATATCCACATTTGTAATCGTCTCTACATCTGCAAAAAACAGCATTGTTTTTTCCGGTGTATTTCCTACACCATATGTATCTGTAAGCTCTTTATAATCATTTCGCAGTTTTTCCATATCCTTTGTCCAACCCTGTTTGGTTTGTATCTTTGTTTCGATCTCTGCCAAAGTGTTGCTTAGCACTGCATTTTCTTGTTCAATTGTAGCCGCCTTGGCCACAAAATCCGAATATCCAAATTTAAAGGTTACTGCAAAAATTGCCAGTGCTATCAAAATGAATATCAGCTGCTTTTCTCGCTCTGAAAATCTACTCACCTGCAGCACCTCCTTCTGATTCTCCTTGTACTTCTTCTCCTGCTTCTAATTCTGCTATATTTGGCTCATAGGCATAAGTACATATGACACTAAATGAAGCGGTCCTATCCTCTGTGTTTTCCACAACTCCATCTATATAAACGCTTTCAAAATATGATATTTGCTTTAATTGCAACAGCATTTCTGCGGTTTCCTTGAAGGAAGGCTTTGAACCTGTCTTGCAGTTAATCGTCAACATATTTCCTTCGGATAATATGGATTGTATTCTGGCATTTGCCGGAAGTTTATCTTCAATCTGATTTAATACATTGCATAAATAATCATTATTTCTAAATGTCATGCTATCAATTAATGATAAATATTTATAATCATTTTCCGAATGTATATATTCGTCATATTCCGAATGTACATATTGTTTATCGGCAATTTGCGATTCCAACCGCGCCTTTTCCTTTACCGCTCCCCAATACAACAACTGAGATATCAAAACAACAAATAAACAAGCTGCTACCAAAGCACCCATCAAGGCAATATAGCTTCTTATGTTTGTTTTTTTCTGTTCAAAATCCACAAGCTCGTAAGGAATTAAATCCGCAGGATTTATAGCAGCACCAATGCAAGCCAGATATTCTTCATCCTCAGTTCTTTCGAAAATTTTCAAATGCTCAACAGGAAGCTCCAGTGCCTTTGAAGCAATAGCTTCGATATTGGCAATATTTACTCCATTTCCTATCAGATACACTTTTTCAATCTGATTTCCTTTTTTGCTGTTATTATAAAAATCTATTATCCTTGCGACACTGCCATATAACATTTCCAGTTCATCAGATACCGACTCATTTTCACCCTGATTACCATATGGTTCTTCCATAACCGAAACAACTACTTCCTCATCAGCTTTGCTATTGACTGGCGTTGTATCAGAAGACAAACCCATATTGATATTTCTCTGCAGTAATAGTAAACCATTATCTATAACCGTTGCAAGTGTTGAATCCTCTGCTATTTGCAATACTAATGTTGCATTTCCTTTTACCTCAGTTTTTAATAACTGATAAGACCCATTTCCCTCAACGTCAATTGACTCGACCTTTACCGCCATGTTATTTGCCAGTTCATAATAGCTTTCAAGCAATTCCTTAGGTGCCGCAAAAATCATTATATTCATAGATTGCGCTTTTTTCTCTTTTTTCAAAACGGTATGAGAAATAA
>CAZWCK010000087.1:0-5841 GCA_964632625.1 uncultured Oscillospiraceae bacterium | reverse complement strand
GTATATTTCATCATAAATTTCATTGCGCCAACGGCGTTATAAAGATAAAATTTATGATATAATAGTTAAAATTGTAGATAATAAAAAAACGGAGGAAATGGTAAATATGTCGCAAAATTCTGTGAAAGTAAGAGAAATTACAATTGGCGAAGGAAAGCCTAAAATATGTGTATCCATAATCGGAAGCACTACCGAGGAAGTATTAAAGCAAGCAAGAAAAATTGTTAAACTAAATAAAGTTTATATAAAAACCCCTAAATCAAGAGAAAAAACTTTAGAGACAAAAACTGCTAATAATTTAGAGTTCAAAATAATAGATATTGTGGAATGGAGGGTGGATTTCTTTGATGATGTTTTCAAAACGGATATAGTGCTTGATACTTTGAAAAAACTTAGAGATGTTTTGGCAGAGACTCCTATATTAGTTACCTTTAGAACGTTGAAAGAGGGCGGAAATAGAAGAATATCGTCTAATGACTATATACAATTGAATGTTGAGTTGGCACGCTCTGAGCTTGCAGACATGATTGATGTGGAAGCCTTTAGCTTTGCAGATGAAGACAAAAATGAAGAACCTTTTGCAGTATCTCATGTGGCTCAAGAACTAATAGATATTTGTACCAATTTAAACCAAAAACAAGATGATAACTCATCTAAAGAGGGTAGGATTAAAATAATCTGCTCTTATCATGATTTTCAAAAAACTCCTTCTAAATGTGAAATAACAGGAAGATTAATTGCAATGCAAAAGTCAGGTGCCAATGTGCTGAAAATGGCAGTTATGCCAAGATGCAAGGAGGATGTAATGGCATTGTTAGGAGCTACCATTGAGATGAGCCAGAATTACGCGCAAAAACCTATAGTAACAATGTCCATGGGAAAGCTTGGTAGCATAAGCAGAGTGATGGGACAGTTTACTGGCTCGGCAATTACCTTTGGTACAATTGGGACTGTTTCCGCACCGGGGCAAATTGAGGCAAGCAAGTTAAATAATTTACTTGAACAATTAGCAGAAATTTATTTGTGAAGAATTTATTAGTGTTAGTACATTTTAGAATTGGCTATTGTACAAATCTGCATAAAACCCATTTCTTTCAATTAATTCTTTATGTGAACCCTGTTCGACAATATCACCATTGTTGATTACCAAAATAACATCAGCATCCCTTATGGTTGAGAGCCTGTGAGCTATAACAAAACTGGTTCTGTTCTCCATCAAACTAGCCATTGCCTTTTGAATTTGCTTCTCAGTTCTGGTATCAACGGAGCTGGTTGCTTCATCAAGTATTAATATGGGAGAATTTGCAAGAAAAGCTCTTGCAATGGTAAGCAACTGTTTTTGTCCAAGCGAAATATTGGAGGCATCTTGATTGATAATCGTTTCATAACTCTTTGGCTGTGTAGAAATAAAGTGGTGAATGTGTGCTGCCTTTGACGCTTCGACAACCTTATCATCGGAAGCCTGTGGGTCACCATAGCGAATGTTTTCCATAATGGTACCATTAAATAACCAAGCGTCCTGAAGAACCATTCCAAACATATCGCGGAGATCTTTTCTACTATATTCAAGTATGTCAACATCGTCTATCATAATTCTTCCACCATTAAGTTCATAGAAGCGAAGAAGCAATTTGACAAGAGTAGTTTTTCCTGCACCGGTTGGACCTACTATTGCTATTTTCTGTCCGGGAAGAGCAGTAAAGGAAAAATTCTTAATTAAAATATCGTTATCAGAATAACCAAATCTGATATGTTCAAAGGTGACTTTTGCACCTATATTAACTGTATTTAGAGTAGTATTACTTAAAGTATTATTAGCAGTATTGCCCATAGTGTCATGTGTAAATAAGGTGCCGCATTGTAAACTATCGCTGTTTACAATACTTGGAAAACCCTTGGGATCACGTTCTTCCTCCTCGTCAAGAAATTCAAATACCCTTTCTGCGGCAGCTGCTGTGGATTGCAAAATATTAGCAACATTGGCTACTTGGGTGATAGGGTGATTGAAGGAACGAACATATTGTATGAAGGCCTGAATTCCTCCAATGCTAAGACGTCCCATAATGGCAAGATAACCTCCGAGTATGCAGATTACAACATAGGCCATGTTACCAATCAAGTTTGTGAAGGGTTGCATATTACCTGAGAGGAACTGTGATTTCCATGTCGATTGATAAAGCTCTTCATTCAATTCCTTGAAGGTTTCCAAAGATTTTTCTTCACCGTTAAAAGCTTTTACTATGGTGTGAGCGGTAAACATTTCCTCCACATGACTATTAATTTCACCAAGCAATCTTTGCTGTGCCTTGAAATATCTTTGGGATTTTTTTACTACCATGCGTATTACAAGGAAGGATGAAGGTAAGACCACCAAAGTGGCAATAGTCATAGTCACACTAATATATAGCATTACAGACAAGATACCAACTAAAGTGGTGGTGCTGGTAATGATTTGTGTAAGGCTCTGAGAAAGACTTTGATTAATTGTCTCAATATCATTAGTAACTCTACTCAGTATTTCACCATGTGTCTTGCTGTCAAAATACTTTAGCGGTAGACGATCCATCTTTTCGGACATCTCTTTACGAAGGCGGTAAGTGATTTTCTGTGACACACCTGTCATAATGAAGCTTTGCAGGAATGTAAATCCGGAGCTGATAAGGTATAGAATAACTATGAATAGGCATACGGAACTAAGAGCAGTAAAGTCTATTCCTACATTTCCTAGTATTCCTTTGGCTACAATATCCGTGGCTTTTCCTAAAATCATAGGGGATATAATAGAGAACAGAGTGCTTAGTATAGCAAAAATCAGTACAAAACCCATATGAAATCTAAAGGGTTTAAGATACTGAAGAAGAACCTTCATTGTGTGTTTGAAATTCTTTGCCTTTTCGCCAGGCATTAATCCCCTCATTGGGCCGTGGCCTTTCTGAATAGGCTTATTTCTCATATTGACATTATTTTTATTATCCATTACAGTTCCTCCATATCCAGCTGAGATGCCGCAATTTCCCTATAAACCTTGCAACTTTCAAGTAGCTGGGAGTGTGTACCTTTGCCGGCAATTTTTCCGTTTTCCAATACTATTATCTGGTCAGAATCCTTGATGGTGTTTATTCTCTGAGCAACGATAATAATAGTGCTTTCTGACATATGCTCCTTCAACGCTGCCCGTAAGGCTGAGTCTGTCTTGAAATCTAAGGATGAGAAGCTATCGTCAAAGATGTATATGGGGGCTTTGGTGGCAAGAGCACGCGCAATACATAAGCGTTGCTTCTGACCTCCGGAAACGTTGGTACCGCCTTGGGTTACAGCAGCAAAAATACCATCGTTTTTTTCCGAAACAAAGTCTTTCGATTGTGAAATTTCTAGTACTTGTTCAAGTTCCTCCTGTGTAATATGTTGGTTCCCATAGCGTAAGTTACTATCAATAGTTCCGGAGAATAATATTCCTTTTTGAGGAATATACCCTATTAGGCTTCGCAATTTCTTTTGGGGTATGTCCTTAATGTTAATGCCGTTAATAAAAATACCTCCGCTTGTAACGTCAAAGAATCGTGGGAGGAGGTTTACAAGGGTTGATTTGCCTGAGCCTGTACTACCTATAATGGCAGTAATTTCTCCAGGCTTTGCAACAAAACTCACATCATCAATAACCTTTTCATTCGCATCTGGGTAGCTAAATGAAACCCTGTCCCAATACACGCCGGGTTGGTTGTGGTACACATCAATGTTACTTAATTCGGAGGACTGAGGAGCATCAGTAATGCTAGGTTCAGTGCTGATAACCTCACCTATACGTGAAGCTGATACCATCGCTTTAGGAATAAATATAAACATCATAGTAATGAAAAGTGCCGACATTATCACATGCATAGCATATTGTATAAAGGCAAGCATATCGCCTATAAGTAAATTCTGAGCATCAATCAATTTTGCTCCTGCCCATACGATTAGCACAGAAGACAGGTTCATTATCAGCATCATTGAAGGCATCATAAAGGACATTGCCCGGCTGACAAATAAATTCAGTTTTGTTAACTTGAGGTTTATATCTTCAAATCGTTCCTCCTCTTTTAATTCTGTATTGAAAGCTCTGATAACCAAAAGTCCAGATAAGCGTTCGCTCATTACAAGATTTAATTTGTCAATAAAAGTCTGTACTATCTTAAATTTTGGAAAGGTGACTTTAAAAGAAAAGAGCATTATACAAATAACAGCACCAAGTGCAAGGGCTATTGTCCATGACAAAGAAGGGCTTGTCCGAAGAGCCATTATTAAAGCACCAATACCCATGAGAGGAGCAAAGCAAGCCATTCGAAGAAATACTATAGTAGTCATTTGTATTTGCTGAACGTCAACTGTAGAACGAGTTATGAGAGAAGCGGTACCAAATATATTCATTTCATAACTGGAAAATGCAGTGACTTTCTCAAAGATTCCATTTCTTATTTCTTTACCAATCAAGGCCCCCACCTTTGAGGAAAGTAAACTTACAAAGACAGCACATATACACAAGCCTACAGCGGTTAAAACCATGATACCCCCTATTTTATAGATGTAAGGCATATTGCCGGGAACAATTCCCAAATTAATTATGTTAGACATGAGTGTAGGGAGTATTAATTCAGCCAATACTTGGCAGAATAACAAAAAGAAGCATAGACAAATTATCCATATATGTTGCTTGTAAAATTTCCATAAGTATTTCATTTGTTAGTCTCCTTTAGCAGTCAGTTTTTGTTAATTCATTCCATAAGATACTGACACATTACTGAAATATTATACTCTTTGCACAGAAAAGTATGTGAAATTATTGTGTTTTTTGCTCGTAAGAGTATAATTAACTTAAGAGCAATCAGAAGGGGTGGAAAAAATAAAATTTATTTCGCCTAATGCAAAAATGGAGGTAAAAAATGGCTAATATCAAATCAAATATTACAGAATTAATCGGCAATACTCCACTAGTAAGGCTGCAAAAACTTGAAAAAAAAATAAATGCTTGTGCAGAAATAGTGGTAAAGATTGAGTATTTCAATCCGGGAGGAAGTGCCAAGGATAGGGTAGCTATGAATATTATCAAAGATGCAGAGGAAGCAGGCAACCTGAGCAGAGGGGATACTATTATTGAGGCAACAAGTGGAAACACGGGGGTAGGTCTTGCAATGGTTGCAGCAGCAAGAGGATATAGGGCTATCATGGTAATGCCGGAGACTATGAGCAGTGAACGAAAAAATTTGATTGCTGCTTATGGGGCAGAAGTAGTATTGACACCTGGAAATCAAGGAATGAAGGGGTCAGTAGACAAGGCTTGTCAGCTTGCAAAGGAAATACCGGGAAGCATTATAGCAGGGCAATTTATGAACCAAGCTAATCCTGAGATACATTTTAAAACCACAGGACCTGAGATTTGGGAGGATACGGATGGAAGGGTGGACATTTTTGTTGCTGGAGTAGGTACAGGCGGCACTATCACAGGAGTTGGTAATTTCCTTAGAAGTAAAAATGAGAAGATAAAGATTGTTGCAGTAGAGCCTACAGTTTCTCCTTTGCTTTCGGGAGGAAAGGCAGGTCCACACCCATTGCAGGGAATTGGCGCCAATTTTGTACCGGAAGTACTGGACACAGATGTATACAATCAGATAATAACTGTAACAGGCGATGCTGCTATGGGAGCACTTCGTAAACTTGCGTCTTTAGAGGGAATCTTCGTTGGAATCTCTGGTGGAGCAGCTCTTTGGGCAGGAATGAAGCTTGCGCAGGAAAAAGAAAATGAGGGTAAGCGAATAGTGGTACTTTTGCCGGATACAGGAGAAAGATACTTAAGTTTGTTTTAGT
>CAZWCK010000086.1:0-5876 GCA_964632625.1 uncultured Oscillospiraceae bacterium | reverse complement strand
AAGAAGGACTTGGACCAAATACTAACAGATAGTAGTTGTATTGCAGAAATCGATGAGGACTGCAATATAATAAAAAACAGGGATAAACCCTGTTTTTTTATGGTGCGCGTGAGGCGATTTAAACATCTGCATGCAGATGTCGTGCTACGCCTTTTAATACAGTCGGCTTGCACCACTCACTATTCAAAAGCCCACAGGGCTTTGTGAAAAACGTTCGTGCACTTTCGTGTTCGAATCGCTCAATATCTGTATAAGAAAAAAACAGGGGTAAACCCTGCTTTTCTTATGGTGCGCGTGAGGCGATTCGAACACCCAACCTGCTGATTCGTAGTCAGTTACTCTATCCATTGAGCTACACACGCATATTAAATTATATAATCAAAATACAATCATCATTATACAACAAATTAGGTATATTTGTCAAAGAATTTTAGAAAATAAGCAAAAATATTTGGGCCCTGAAATAAAAAAGTAAATGCAAGCTTTAGCAAAAGAGAGTACAATAATACATATCATAGTTTCATAAAATATAGTGCAGAAAAAAATTGCTTTGAATAGAGGATGGAGGGAAAGTATGGGGAAAAACATTAAAAAAGCAGGGATAATAGCAGGTGCTGCAATAGGTGGAACCATAGGCGGAGCTCTTTCGGTAATTGGGAAGGTTTCAAATAAGAAGATTATTGAAAACATTGGAGAAAGCATTATTGACTCCACCATACTGACAGGAGGAATTGCAGGGGATTTGGTAAGTGGAACCAAAGATATGGTAGCTGGAAAAGTAAACAAGAATCAAGTACAAATTCAGATTGGAAAAGAAGATTTGCTATCCGGTGGAGGCAAGGTAGTAAATAATTTTAAAGACAATTTTCATCTTGTGACTGAAAACGGTGTAGAAATTGCGCAGGGCATAAAGGAAGGAAATCCCAGAAAGATAAAAAATGGAGTTAAAACTTTAGGAAAGGTTGTTGCAGTTGGCATGATAACGGTAGGAGCAATAAAAATATCGGAGGAGGAACCTTAAGAACTGAAAGACAAGGAAAAGGAATAAAGGGGTTGCCTTAAAACAAATATTGGGGCAACCCACATTAAATTGCTAGAAAAGGGTTTTTAAGTCATAAGGAGTTTCTTGATATACATAGTAATTCAGCCAGTTAGAAAAGAGTAGACTGGCATGGCTTCTCCATCTAAACATAACATCTTCCTTGGGATTGTCATTCTTAAAGTAATTTTTTGGTACATCAATGGACAGTCCTCTTTGGATATCTCTGAAATATTCCAGACCTAAAGTTTCTTTGTCATATTCTTGATGACCAAGAATGAAAATCTGTCGACCATTATCAGTATCAAGAATATGCACACCGGATTCCTCCGATTCTGCAAGAATTCTGAGCTCAGGGTGTTTTTGGATTTCTTCTTTTTTAATATATGTATGTCTTGAATGAGGCGCATAGAAGGTTTCATCAAATCCTCTCATGAGAGGATTAAATGGTCTTATTACTTTTTGTTCAAAAACTCCGAAAACCTTTTCCTTCATTATATGTTTTTCGATTCCAAAGTGGTAGTACAAGCTTGCCTGAGCACCCCAGCATATGAAAATGCTGCTATAAATATTACTCTTCGCAAATTCCATAATTTGGCAAAGTTCTTTCCAATAATCCACTTCTTCAAAAGGCAATGTTTCTACTGGAGCACCTGTCAAAATCATTCCGTCAAATTTCTGATTAATTATTTCGGGTAAAGTTTTATAAAAAGCATCTAGGTGTTCCTCAGAGATATTCTGTGCCTCATGGCTATTCATTCGAACTAGAGTGAGCTCTACCTGCAAAGGTGAGTTCGCAAGAACTCTTGCAAGCTGAGTTTCTGTAGCCACTTTTGTGGGCATCAGATTAACAATAAGAATTCTCAACGGTCTAATGTCCTGTGAGATTGCACGACCTTCGTGCATTATAAAGATATTTTCCTTCTGCAACAAATCTGATGCAGGTAAACCATTAGGTATTATTAAAGGCATTTTATTCAGTTCCTTTCACAGATAATTTGTTACTCAATCAGAAATCAGTTACTTTCAAGAGCATGATCGAAATCTTCAATGATGTCATCTATTGATTCAAGTCCCACAGATACACGAATAAGCTCAGGCTTGATTCCTGCTGCAATTTGTTGTTCTTCACTAAGTTGTCTGTGAGTTGTGCTTGCAGGGTGAAGCACGCAAGTACGAATGTCTCCCACATGAACTACAATACTGGTAAGTTTCAGCTTTTCCAAAACTTTTTCGCCTTCAGCTTTTCCACCCTTTACACCAAAACAAAGAACGCCACTGCAACCTTTTGGCAGATATTTTTTACCCAACTGATAGTATTTATCATTTTCAAGTCCCGGATAGACAACCCAATCAACCTTTGGATGATTCTGTAGATGCTTTGCAAGAGCAAGAGCATTTTCACTATGCCTTTCCATTCTGAGATGTAGAGTCTGCAAACCCTGACACGTAAGATAAGCATTCATTGGCGCCATTGTGCAGCCCAAATCACGAAGAAGCTGTGCACGAAGTTTTACGGAAAAGGCCGTATTTTTAAATTTTTCATAAAATTTCAGACCGTGATAACTTTCGTCAGGGTCTGTCATAGCAGCAAATTTCTCAGAAGCACTCCAGTCAAAATTACCACCTTCTATTACAATACCACCTACACAACTTGCGTGACCGTCAGAATATTTGGTAGTAGAGTGAGTGACAATGTTTGCACCAAGCTCAAAAGGTCTGCAAAGAGCAGGGGTAGCCAAGGTATTATCGACAATAAAAGGTACACCCATGGTACTTGCTGCTTTCGAAAATTTTTCAAAATCAAGTATGCTCAATGCAGGATTGCCAAGGGTTTCGCCAAAAAGAATCTTTGTATTGGGTTTTTCACAAGCTAATATATCCGAGAGAGGTAGGTCTTGGTCGATAAAGGTTACTTCAATTCCAAGTTTTTTCAGAGTTACTCCCAACAGATTGTGAGTGCCTCCGTATATATTTGTTGCAGAAATAATATGGTCACCTGCTTGACAGATATTAAGAATTGCCGTTAATGTTGCAGCCTGTCCTGAAGATGTGGCAACTGCCGCAGTTCCTCCCTCAAGCATTGTCATTTTTTCTTCAAGGGCAGCTACCGTGGGGCTCCCCAGTCTTGCATACATAAAGTTTCCGCTTTCCAAGTCAAATAACTCAGCAACATCTTGACAGTTTGAATATCTGTAAGTTGTACTTTGTACTATAGGGAGAACGTGGGGTTCTCCATTATCTGCTTCATATGCTCCGTGGATACATGCAGTTTCAAATCTCATGTTTTTAATCACAATTTACCTCCTTATTTATAAACAAAAGCGTGTTTGTGCTTTTGTATATCACCAGTATTTATATTGATAGTCATTTTACAGTATTAAAATGACAAAATCAAGGAAAAATTAACATAATTGCAAGTTATAAAGTAAATACTGGAAATTAGGTGGTAATTGGTATAAAATATATAACGAGGTGATGATTTTGAAAATAGCAGTAATAGATGGACAAGGCGGCGGTATTGGAAAAGCTCTTGTGGAAAAAATGAAACAAGAATTACCAAAGGCTGAAATATTGGCGCTTGGGACTAATTCTGTTGCAACAGGACAGATGATCAAGGCAGGTGCAACAGAGGGAGCAACAGGAGAAAATGCAATAGTTTACAACATGAGTAAGGTTGATATTGTTTGCGGAGTTGTGGGAATTCTCAATGCAAATTCAATGATGGGAGAGCTTACTCCCAAAATGGCAGAGGCAGTAGGATCGTGCAGTGCAATGAAAATACTGCTGCCTTACAATAGATGCAAAATAAACATTGTGAGTGTAAAAGAACTCACATTGTCACAGCATATAGATAATGTAATAAAGGAAATAAAAAAAATGTATACTTATTGATCAACTTTCTGATTTCTAAAATGAATGACTCTGTTTATAAGACCGTTTTTCTTCTGCTTTTCCGGTTCTGCAGGATGCGTATGAAGAGGGTCATAGTTTTTAATCGGTTGAGGTCCTTTGAGGGCGGTTCTTTTGATATACATGGTACCGTCCTTTTTTGTTCCCACACGCCAGGTTACAAGAATTATTTTTCCGTAGACTATTTCTATGCAGGTGATGCCTCTAGGATGCATACAGCAACCAGTGTTGAAATATGCAGGTTCCCCCACATTTGGAAATCTAGGTCTATGTGTATGACCACATATTATTACTGTATCGTGATCTTCGTTCCATTTTGTATAATTTTTTTCCACCTTATGCCTTTTTCTACGACTTTTTGATGGACTTGCAGCCCATTTTATACCTATTACATGCATAAATCGCCAAAAAAATCTTACTAGAAAATATGAAAGTGGTGCAAACTGATCATTCATAAAATCACCTTGATGACCGTGTACCACAAAAAGCTCTTGACCCGTGGTTTTGTGAGTTAGGCGCAAGGCTTCATGTATCTTTATTCCAGGGAACAAAGGAGTTTTTTCTTTAAGATAATCATCGTACACATAAGAAAGTGAGGCTTCCACATATGCAGGATTTTTGAAACGCAGGTTATGGTTTCCAAATAGTATTATAAGCCGGTTATCCTCATAAAATTTTCTTAAGGTTTCAAAGGCTTTGAAATGCGAGTTTCTGATAAGGTCAAACTTTGGATGTTCCCAAAGCTCGTCTCCGTCACCTACTTCAATATAGGTAAAATCATTATAGTAATAGTAATTAATTGCATGCAAATATATATGTTTATTTCTCCCAAATTCATCAGATAAACTATCATCACCTCTATGAACATCACTAAAAAACACCAGCTTTGAGTTATCATCAAATGGCACTTTTGTTGCATGTTCATACACTTCGTCTAATCTTGCACGTGTTCTCATTTTTTTCCTCCGTTTTGCTAAAATCAGTTAATAATATTTTTATAAAATGGTTCAAAACCAAATAGTTAATTTCATTTTGAGTTTGGATTACCAGAAAATCTTCAAAACAAGCAGAATAATTTTTTAGTGAAGAAAAATCTATTAAAAAAGTCTTTAGGTCAATAAAGGTTAACCCGTCTTTTCTAAAAACAGGAACAAATATTTCAAATTCACAGCTTTTGCTGTCAAAGAAAATGCTGCAGGGCTGCTTATCTGAATCATACTGAGCATAATCAATAATATTTTTCCTTTGCCTTCCCAAAATATGTAAATATTTTTTTTGAATTTCAATTTTCGTTATATAAAGATTTTTTACAGGAAATCCTAAATTGTACATTCCCTTGTGAAAATCAGTTTTGGTTATTATTGGTAATAGCTTACTTAATTGGCATATATCATCGCTATTGTGGAGAAGTATAATATCTCGTAAATTTTTATCTTTGGTAGCAAGGTAATCGTAATACAAGAGTACGCTTTCTGCACCTGAAATTTCATCTTTTCTGTTACACCAAAGACCCATAAAATTTTCCACGGTTTTTTGTTTAAGATTTGGCAGGAACTTCCTTAGTTCAGAATAACCGTTTATCAAAAGATATAAATCAAGATTATAAGGGAAGCAGTCTTCCGGTATTAATAAAGATTTTTTTTTGCATCTTGTTGATAAATAAGGCAGATCGAAATGCTTACCGTTATAAGTGATAAGTACGTCGAGTTTTTCCACTTCCTTTATATAAATATGGAGGACTTCCTTTTCTTCAAATATATTATCTGCAAAATATTGCTTTAATATGATTGAATTATTTTGACTATTCAAGAAAGCTAGTCCGCCTAGAACTAAATTACTTTTTTCTGGATTTAAACCAGTGGTTTCTATATCCAGAACACCAATTTTCAAGCCTCCAAAATATAGTTGGAAAGCCGCAGAATTA
>CAZWCK010000085.1:2247-6036 GCA_964632625.1 uncultured Oscillospiraceae bacterium | reverse complement strand
TTTGGAATATTATATTTCATATATTTAATAATAACTAGATTAATTTAATATTTCAAATGTAATTAAATTAGTCAATTGAAGAGCTATAAATTTATATTTTGGATATTGCCAAATAAATTGCTTGTAATAATAATTTTATATTCTAAAATTATTTGTAGGATTCTTAAATTAAATCAACTAAGTATTGAGCTGCTTTAATTTCTTCTCCGATTATTTTTTTTAGGCTTCGTGAACGAATATATTTTTCAATTTCAGGTTCAGTTTTCAATTTGTTGGCAAGAAACAAGGTAATTGATTTCTGGTTTATGACTTTTGGAAGTGATCCTAAGCCTAAAATGGCTTTTTTAAGAGCAGAAAGATCCTTTGCTTTAATTTCATCCATAGTTGCAATATGCTCATTAATTTTTTGCGAAAGTACCTCATTGAAAATTTGTCTTTTATATATTAATTGAGAATCAAGGTCAAAGATATTTGCAACAGCATCAGCAAAAGAAATACTTTTTTTGTAAATTTCTCCCTTAGCAAAAGTATATTTTTGACCATCAAATATACCCAAGGCTTTCATAGCGTCAAGATATCCCAGGCGAATTATCCTTCGAGAATTATTTTTATCAAAAATAAGAAAGTTTCCTAGGTCCCAGTGGCTCTTTATTAATGTAAGATTAGGAGCAGCTGCAAGAATTTCTTTTCTTATGACCCCAACTGCCTGTAAATCTACTGCAATTATGTGGGTAGCTCCCCTGTTAATGGCCATTTCCACAGGGAGGTTGTCACAATACCCACCGTCTATGTATTGCTGCTTGTCAATTTCATGAATTTTTGCAGCAGGAAAACAAGAAGCAGAGGCAAGGACATAGTCGATTATCTGATCTTTTGACAGGTTATCTTTGTAATGACAATGCATTTCCAAAGATGGGAAGGAAGCAGTTACAAGTCCGTAATCCATAGTGGATTCCATAAATTTTTCTTCGTCCAGAAATTTTGTCAATATTTCTCGCAGACCTGAATTTCCAGCACCACCATCAGTGATCATTTCTTTTGCATAGGCAAGCAATTCTTCTAAATTGCGGTTTCCCAAGTTAATATCTATTATCTTTTTATCTTTTTTCATAGAAGAAGGGTTAATGTCAAAAATCATGTGGGTTTCTAACTCTTTCCATAGTTTTATCGAATTTTCCAAATCATCTTGAACAATCATTAGGCCATTTATGGCACCTACGGAAGTACCCATTACCATGTCAATTTTTACCCCTAATTCTTTAAGAGCCTGCCAGACACCGATTTCATAGGCACCTCGAGAACCTCCACCACCAAGAACCAAGGCTATTTTTTTATTAGTATTGACCATAATATAGAGCCTCCTTGAATTAACTAGTAATATTATACACCAAATTGCAAATAATTAAAATTAATTTTACATGTTAAAAAAACATTGAACATACGTTTGAAAAGTGATAAAATGTAAACAAGAGTTCTCAAATGGGCGTAATGAAGGGAGTTAATTCATGGACGGAAGCTTAATGGAAAAACTAAAAATACTTGCTGACAGTGCTAAATATGATGTTTCCTGTTCTACAAGCGGTGTGGAAAGAAAAAATGTTGGAAGAATAGGAAATGCTTCTTGTGCGGGAATTTGTCATTCATGGTCAGCAGATGGTAGGTGTATATCACTACTAAAGGTTTTATTTTCCAATAAATGTGTATATGACTGTCAATATTGTGTTAACAGGAGAAGCGTGGAAGTGGAAAGAGCCAGCTTTGAGCCGGAGGAATTGGCAAGGCTGACTATGGAATTCTATCGGAGGAATTATATCGAAGGGCTATTTTTAAGCTCCGCAGTTGAAGTATCTCCTGACTACACGGCAGAGCGAATATTGAGATGCCTAAAATTGTTAAGAAACGATTATGGTTTTGCAGGATATATTCATGCAAAGATTATTCCGGGAGTCTCTTCAGAACTTACGCATGCAATTGGAATGGTGGCAGACAGATTAAGCGTAAATATTGAATTACCAACAAGTGAGGGACTTGAAAAGCTTGCGCCACAGAAAAAGCCAAAGGCTATTTTTAACCCTATGAGACAGATTACTACTACATTAATAGAGCAAAAAAGTCTTAAAGGACCAGGAAGAATGTTCAATGGTCAAAATTTAAATTCTTCACAGCATCAGTATGAGAATAATTTAGTCGATAGCGGGAAGGATGAAAAAAACAATTTAAATTTTTTGAGCCCAAATGAAATTGATTTTTTGAGTCCGAGTGGTAATGGAAACAAAATCGCCGAAAGTCTTTCAGAAGTTACGGAAGTAGCATCAGGTAATGCAATAGCAACACTTCGTAAGGATAAGTACAAGGAAAAATTTGCGCCGGCAGGGCAGACCACGCAGATGATAATAGGGGCTTCCGGTGAATCCGATAGGCAGATAATTAAAATGTCAGAGCAATTGTACCAAAATTTTAAAATGAAAAGGGTTTATTTCAGCGCATATATTCCGGTAAGCAGTTCGCCGCTTCTTCCAGACGTTTTTACAGCTCCACCATTGGGAAGAGAGCATAGATTGTATCAGGCTGACTGGTTGCTTAGATTTTATGGATTCACTGCTGATGAACTTGTGGATGATAATAATCCCAATTTAGAAGAAAATCTGGACCCAAAAATTTCATGGGCGTTGAGGCACATTGAGAGATTCCCGATAGAAGTTAATAAGGCAAATTTAGATGAGCTTCTTAGAATACCCGGAGTTGGTACTACATCGGCTTTTAGGATATTACGTCAGAGGAAGCTTTGCAAGGTAAAATATGAGGACTTAAAAAAGATGGGTGTGGTACTCAAAAGGGCAAGATTTTTCCTGACCTGTAGCGGTAAGTTTTATGGTGGAAAAGATGTGGTTGCAGAAGAAATCCGAAATGAAATAGTACCAATAGAAAAGGCAAAAATGTCATTGCTATCGGCACAGGCAATTCGACATTATCTATCGCCAATAGACGATGAACGACAAATTTCAATGTTTAGATGAAGAGTTGAAAGGACATTTGATGGAAAATGGACTATTTATATGATGGCAGCTTCGAGGGCTTTCTGACTTGTGTGCATGCGCATTATTATAGGGAAAAAGCCACAGGAATATATATTAAAAAGAATTATCAACCTAGCCTGCTTACGAATAGCTGCGACATTATTACTGATTTAGAAAAATCCATTATTGTATATAGGGCAATAGAAGAAAAAATTTCAAATTTTGATTTGAGAAGGATTTATCGTGTTTTTTTATCTTCAGTAGATTCCAAGGAAAAGATGATGTTGGACTACATTAGGCTGGGTTTTCAGAAAGGGAAAAGTGTAAGTAATCTGCATGGAAACCCTATAGTGTTTTCTGTTCAGCAGATAGAAAAAAAGGTCAGCTTTGAGGTCCACAGACTTGCGGGGCTTGTGAGATTTTCCGTACTTGAAGGAGATATTCTATATTCACCGATTACGCCGGATCACAATGTACTTGAGCTTCTTGCCGGTCATTTTACAGACAGATTCAAAAACGATCCTTTCATTATACATGATACAAAACGCAGCCTTGCCTTAATTGCAAAAGATGGCAATTGGTATATTTCATATTTTACTGAGGATAATATTCCACATATATCGGCTAGGGAGAAGGAATATAGGGCATTATGGAAAATGTATTTTGAGAATATTGCAATAAAGGAAAGAATAAATCCGAGATGCCAAAAAAATCTTATGCCCGTAAGATATTGGAAAAACTTAACTGAATTTAAATGTTAGTTTTATCATAA
>CAZWCK010000085.1:0-2147 GCA_964632625.1 uncultured Oscillospiraceae bacterium | reverse complement strand
TTTGTGTCATATTTTGTTGAAGAAAAGTGTAACCTGTGGTAAAATTAAATACACGTTATTTTTCAGTATAAAACAACATGGAGAAATATTATGTATTTAGATTTGCGCAAGGCACATCCGGCAAAGGTATTTGCCATCTTTTTTGCAGTTATCCTTTTGGTTACTGCCATACCAATGTATTCTTATGGAACTTCACAAGGAACCGCAGAAGCAACTTTACAAGGGACATCACAAGGAGCCTATGAAGGTGCAAATTATGATCAGTCGGCAGCAAATAACATAGTATCACAAATAGATTCGTACATGGGGTCATATCTTGGCAAAAATCAACTTACAAATTACATGAATGGAAAGGCGGTGTTGTGCCATGCCATGGTTAATTATGTATGGAAAAATGTTTTTGGAGAAGATTTATATTCAGGGAAAAACAGTACAACCCCAGCCTCCACAGATTATGATAATATGGGAAGTTATATGGAAACGTATGCAAGGCCTGGTGATATCTTAAGAGTGGATAAAAAGCATTCGCTTGTCATTACAAGCTTTGATGCAAACACAGTAACCGGGTATGAATGGCTATACACCAAGAAGGAAACAAAGACTACCTACACATGGGCAGGGGTAAAAGCATGGGGAAATGGGTCACAGAGTTATTGGTTGTACCAGATTAACGATGATATTTACAATTCCTTTGGGGATGGGACTGGCGTTGGCGCATATAGCCCTAATAGAGGAGATTATGAAAGAAGTCCGGAGAGTTTTGGAAACATGTCTTTTCAGCTTAACAATAATGTTATGACTGTAAACGGAAAAGAAAAGAATATAGATCAAATTGGAACAAAGCCTATGCTAATAAATAACAGCTCCTATTTGCCGGTAAGATCGGTAATAGAAGGAATGGGTGGTGGTGTTGCATGGAATAATGAGACAAGGGTAATGAGTATTTGTTATAATGGACATTTTATCTATCTAACTATGGATAGTGATGTTATGGTAGTAAATGATAGGAATGTAAAGATTTCAAATGCTCCGACCATAGTGGGAGGAAGAACAATGATTCCTGTTAGACCAATTGTGGAAAGCTTAGGAGGCATTTTGGAGTGGGATGATAGTACTAAGACAATAAGCATTTATTTTCCAAAGCCTATAACTCAATAGATATAAATTATTTGATTACACAGAGGGAATGGGGGAAACAATGGAAAATATTGATAAATTGAAAGACATAATTCAAGGAAGCGATAATATAGTTTTTTTCGGTGGTGCCGGTGTATCCACAGAAAGTAATATTCCGGATTTCAGATCAGAAAAAGGTCTTTATCATGCACAGCAGAAGTATAAAAATTCTCCGGAAACCATGTTATCTCATAGTTTCTTCATGAACAAAACGGATACCTTTTTCGAGTATTACAAAGAGAACTTAATTTATGCTGATGCAAAGCCAAACGATGCTCACAAGGCGCTTGCAAAACTTGAGAAAATGGGAAAACTTAAGGCCGTGATAACCCAGAACATAGACGGGCTTCATCAAATGGCAGGAAGCAAGATAGTGTATGAGCTTCATGGTTCCGTACTCAGGAATAACTGTATGAAATGCGGCGCGTTTTATGATATGGATTACGTTATGGAACAGAAAAATTGTAATGACAAAGAAGGGATACTTTCCCTGATAACAAGATGTGAAAAATGCGGTGGTATTGTTAAGCCTGATGTGGTTCTATATGAAGAAGCATTGGATGATAAGGTAATTACAGGCGCTGTAGAAGCTATATCGAAGGCGGATACCTTGATAGTGGGAGGAACATCTTTGGTGGTTTATCCTGCTGCAGGTCTGATAAACTATTTTAGGGGAACAAATTTGATCTTGATAAATAAATCCCAGACGCAGTATGATAGCAGAGCAAACCTGGTTATATGCGATGCAATAGGAAGGGTTTTGAAAGAAGCCGTGTTATAAACAATAAACTACCCGCCACCGAACTGCACCTTCAGTCGTGCCAGCTCGGTGACCTTTTAAGTTACGGAAGAGGCCCAATAAGAATTCAACGTAAATTTATTGCAGTATTTGGAAAAGCTAGAAATGAATATTTGAAACATAACTGTTATTTTTTGTAGTATAATGTCGATATATATTTATATAATTATAA
>CAZWCK010000084.1:2035-6085 GCA_964632625.1 uncultured Oscillospiraceae bacterium | reverse complement strand
GTGGCAAATGCTACTAAAAATCTTAATCCTAAAAGGGTTATGGGATCTATAATTTCCAAGGCTATCTTGGAAAACATAAAACTCCCTCCCCATATGCTATTTCCTATTATAACAAGGAGCATTGCTAATTTCTCATTCTTCAAAGTCTATACCTTTACTTTCGCTAAATTTAATTCATGAAGTTTATCTACGGATTACCATAATATAAAATGCTCCATCCTTTATTTAATTATTCTAGCACTCTTTTAATTGTAAATACAATAGATTCTTTTAATTTAAACAAATTTTTCTGATACTCTTTTTAAGTTTTCCATCAACCGTCATCCCAAATTGCAATTATATCTCCAAAAAAGTTCCGATTTGTTTCTCCTCTGCTGAAGCTATTGCAATCTTTGCCGTAACTAGATCAAGTAGTGCGATACCTGTTGCATCAAAAATCGTGATTTCCTTGTTGTTGGTTCTTCCCTGAATCTGCCCTTCAAGAACCTGCCCGATTTCACCCAAAACATCATCCTCTGTAATATAGCCGCCTTTTATGGCAAGCTCCATTTCTCCTACATGAATACATTGTGGTTTGTCATCAGCGAAGATTCTTGCACCCTGAAAGTTTTCCGGAAAAATTTCTTCTTTACCGCTCATGTCAGCACCCACACAACTGAAATGGGTTCCCGGTTTTACCCATTCTTTCTTTATTACAGGTTGCCTCGATGGCGTGATTGTAATAATTATATCACTTTTTCCTATGCACTCTGCCATGTTCTCTACTGCTTGAAATTCAACATATTGTCTGTCATGTATATTAAAATCTTGATTGAGTATTTGCGGCATTTTGCTTGCAAAGCTTTGTGCATTTTCTAGGGATAATACATCCGCAACATATACTTTTTTTATTTTTGGCATTAATAATAATGTTGCCGCAATCTGAAACACCGCCTGCTTACCTGCTCCAAGCACAAACAAAGTCTCTGAATCTTCTCTGGCTAAATTCTTTGCTCCTATTGCACCTGCTGCACCTGTTCTCATGCAGGTTACATAAGAAGCATCCATCATTCCAAGTGGTGCTCCTGTATTTGAGTCAAATACCATCAGAAGCCCGTTAAACACGGGAATATCTGTCCCCGTATTATCAGAAAAGGTATTAAGCATTTTTGCACCATGAAGATTTACATCCCCTCTTACATATCCTGATTTTATATCCATCACAGCCTTTTTTTCTTCAAAATCATAGCATACGTGAGGCCATACTGCAGTTTGCCCTTGTGCCTTTAGCCTATACACGTTTTCAACTCCTTCTATGACCTCCTTCATTCTCAATATGCCTTTCATTTCGTTTCTATTAATAATGGTAACCTTCATTTTTTACCCTTTCTCCCTATCTGTCTCGGGGTATCTGAATTCGCTCTTTTTATTTGTCTAACTTTTCAAAGAATTCCCCAAGAAGCTTTAAGCCTGTTACTAAGGTGTCTTTTCCATCGAAACCATATCCCAATCGGAAAGTAAATGGTTCATCATAGCAATCTCCATGGCATAAAAGCACTCCTGTTTCATCCATTATTCTTGAGCATAATTCTGTTGCAGAAATATTGTAATTGTAGTGAATAAGCACTGTTGAACTATAACTTTCACCGCAATATTGTAATTTGGGTTGTAATTTCATCCATTCATCAAGTATCTTTTTGTTGCCTTTTACAATCATTTTGCTACGTTCCAAGAGTTTCTGATAATTTTCTAATGCAATTGCTGATAAGAATTCATCTATTACGCTTCCACAAATTGTGTCATACGAACGTCTGTTAAACATGTGAGTATAAGTCTCAGCATCCGGTATTACAATCCAGCCCACTCTGGTTCCTGCCATTGAAAATACCTTGGACATGCTACATGTACAAATTCCCTTTTCATACAAATCCACAATTGAAGGCATATATTCGTCATCTAAGCCTCTGTAGATTTCATCACTGAGAATATATGCATCCACAGCTCTTGCAACTTCTATAATTTCCTTCATCAGTTCTTCCTTAATATAAGTTCCTGCCGGATTATTGGGATTAGTAAAAGAAATAAGCTTTGTATTCTTGTCAACAATTTTCTTCAGCTCTTCTACATTGGGAAGAAAGTTTTCTTCTATTTTTAATTTCAGCTTCCTGGTTTCAATCCCCAAATTTTCGGGAATTGAATAATGCTGTTGATAGCTCGGGGTAACTACTATGACATTGTCCCCAGGTTCAAGCAGTTCTGTAAGAACCATGTTATTAGCACCGGTTCCCCCATGCACCGTAAGAACCATTTCAGGCTTTACCGTCTTATATGTTCCAGCTATGGCTTTTTTCAATCTTGCCGAGCCATCAAATTCGCCATAATGAAGACTCATCTTACCAATTTGATTTAAAATCTCATGAGAATCTTCTCCAACAAATTCCAACATCTCATTTACGCCCAATGCCTTTACGCAGCTTGCTCCTAAATTGTACTTGCATATGGGATCTAGCGGATTTAACCAGTGTTCAAGTTTAAAATCATCAATTCTCATTTTTTACCTCCACTTTTTTGTTATGAATTTTCCTTTATTATATTTCTAAAATTAACACTTTACAATCTAGGATAATTGTATTCTTTTACATTTTCCATTGCGTTTTTTGTTATTTATTATATAATTGTTATGTGAGCTATCTTTACCAAAATTTTGTTATCTGAATTATGGCTTGTAATCAGGGAGGTTTTTATGAATATTACTATAGAAGATTTAATGAAATTAGAATATTTTAAAGGTATGAGACTTATAGCCGGTCGCAATGGGTTATCAAGAACTATTGCGGACTGTGGTATTTTGGACTACGAATTTGATCAAAGTCTGAAAGGAAAATATTTGTATAGTAACTTTCACGAAAATCAATTTGCTTTGACAACCTTTCTATATGCAAAAAATAATCCCTTTTTAATAGGTGAAGCAGTAAAGTATCTTGTAGGCAAGAATGCCTGCGCTCTTGCAATAAAAAATGTTTTTAATCTTAGTATTCATGAGTCTGTCCTAAGATATGCAGAATCTAAAAACTTTCCTATTTTCCTTATTGAGGATGACAAAATGTATTTTGAACAGATTATTGTAAATATAGCTGATTTTGTCAAAGATCTAATGCAGGCAGATTTTTGTGAGCAAGAGACCAACGCACTGCTTTATCAGTCCTTTACTTCTTGTGCAATTAAAAATGCTGCTTACCGTATAAATCCATCCTTCATGCCTCAGCACCTTGCCGTATTTCTGAACTCAAAAACCCCTATGTCTATCGAATTATATAATACTTGCAGAAAACATTTTGAAAAAAGTCCATTGCATAGTATTCACAATTCATATTATCGTTTCAGAAATGGGATAATGTTTATCTTTTCATGTGATATGTTGAACTCAGATACTTTAGACGAGCAAATACCATCATGGTTAAACTACCTTGTTCCCAACACTTACCAATTTTCAATTGGTACCAGTTGTCCGCATTTTCTGCTGGAGGAATTTAACCAGACCTTGCAGGAAAGTATTTATGCTGCTGGTTTTTTTGATGAAAAAAATGGCTTATACAAGAAATATTCTGATTTGGGACTTTATCGTGTTATTTTACCTTTACTTGATGAGGGCTCCCTTCACAAATTCAGTGCCGCCATCTTGGAGCCTTTGAGGGAGTTTGATGCAGAAAATAAGGGTAATTTATTTGATACAGTAATACAACTTGTAGAATGTGATGGCAATCTTCATGTATTATCTGATAAAATGGGGCAACACGAAAACACGCTACGTGCCCGTTTTGAGAAAATAGCTCTGCTTACAGGCTTAAATTATAGAAAGCCAAACCACTATGAACAGCTTTCCATGGCTGCAAAAGTGTATTTGGCTTCTAAAAAGATTTTGCTATAATGGGTATCCTAATATCATATTTGGCAAGCAATTAAAATAATGCTATTTTCTGTTCAGTCCAAGCCTTACTGCTTCTTCTGCAACTGCCGTTGACACTGCTTCCACAACCTTTGGATTGAATGGATCGGGAAGCACATAATCAG
>CAZWCK010000084.1:0-1935 GCA_964632625.1 uncultured Oscillospiraceae bacterium | reverse complement strand
GTTGACACTGCTTCCACAACCTTTGGATTGAATGGATCGGGAAGCACATAATCAGCTCTTATTTCTTCTTCCGGTATTACTCCTGCTATCGCTCTTGCTGCAGCTTCCTTCATAGAGTCTGTTATTCTCTTTGCTCTTACAGAAAGCACCCCTCTGAAAATTCCCGGGAAAGCCAGCACATTGTTTACCTGATTTGGAAAATCAGATCTTCCTGTACCTACAACTGCTGCCCCTGCTTTCTTCGCTAGGTCAGGCATGATTTCAGGCGTAGGATTTGCCATGGAAAATATAATAGGGTTCTTTCCCATGCTTTTTACCATCTCCTCTGTTACTATTCCCGGTTTTGATACTCCTATCAAAACATCTGCATCTTCCATTGCATCTGCAAGGCTGCCTTTAAGTCCTGTATTGTTAGTAACTTTGCTCATCTTCTGTTGTTCAGGATTATTATAAGGAGCTCCATCATATATCGTCCCCTTGCTTCCACATAATATAACATCTCCAAAACCCATCTGCAAAATAAGCTTTGCAATTGATATTCCTGCTGCTCCAGCACCGCTTATTGCTATTTTCAGTTCTCCCATTTTCTTTCCGGTCAATTTTACTGCATTCAAAAGTCCTGCTGTTGTAATTATTGCTGTACCATGCTGATCATCGTGAAATACAGGTACACTACACCTTTCAATCAACTCTTTTTCAATTTCAAAGCAGCGAGGTGCACTGATGTCTTCTAAATTTATTCCTCCAAAGCTTTTGGATATGTTCAAAACCGTCTCAATAATAACCTTTGGATCCTTTGAATCTATGCATATAGGAAATGCATCTATATCTGCAAAGGTTTTGAACAGTGCACACTTTCCCTCCATTACCGGCATTCCTGCAGAAGGTCCTATATCACCAAGTCCAAGCACTGCTGTTCCATCGGTTATTACTGCTACAAGATTTCCTTTTCTTGTATATTCATATGCCAGATTTTCATCCTTAGCTATTTCAAGACAGGGTTCTGCTACTCCAGGTGTATAAGCTATTGACAGTTCCTCTTTATTGGTAATAGGCGCCCTTGTAATCACCTCTATTTTCCCCTGCCATTCCAGGTGTTTCTCTATAGCTTTACTACTCAACTCATTCCCCTCCAATATATATCGTTTATTATAAAGTCTCAATCCAGTCTTGTCCAACCTTTATTTGTCTTTTAACTTCATCAGGTGCGGTTCCTCCAAAGGACATCCTTGCCTTCATGCAACCTTCAATGCTTAAATCAGGAAGCTTATCCATTGATAACCACTCATCAATCTCTCCCAAATCCTCTGGCTTCAAATCTACAAAGTCATAATTATGGTTTTCGCAATATTTTACCATTTTTCCAACAACTTCATGCGCCTGTCTAAACGGCATTCCCTGCTTTACAAAATGCTCTGCAATATCTGTTGCATTTAAGAAACCTTTGCTAAGCTGTCTTGCTATCATATCAAGTCTGAACTCTGTCTTTTCTATCATTTTTGCGAAAATTCTCAAAGAATCCTTCCAAGTGTCTATTGCGTCAAACATTCCCTCTTTGTCCTCTTGGAAGTCTTTATTGTAAGCAAGAGGTGTTCCTTTCATTACAGTAAGCATCTGTATCAAATCGCCATAAACCCTTCCAACCTTACCGCGAAGAAGCTCTGCCATATCAGGATTTTTCTTCTGTGGCATAATGCTGCTGCCTGTGCAAAAGCTGTCATCTATGGAAATATAGCTGAATTCCTGTGAATTCCACCACACAAATTCTTCTGCCATTCTGCTCACATGCATCATTGATATGGAGGCATCGCTTAAAAATTCCAAAATATAGTCTCTGTCGCTGACGCTATCCATTGCATTTTCAGTAGGTGCCTTGAAACCCAGCTCTGCTGCTGTCTGATGCCTGTCAATCGGTAATGTGGTTCCTGCCAGTGC
>CAZWCK010000083.1:0-6178 GCA_964632625.1 uncultured Oscillospiraceae bacterium | reverse complement strand
ATAGTATCATAAGGAGTGGAGATGAAAATGAAAACATTTTGGATAACCTGGTATGCATCAGGATATACTGGATCCTTCAACTATCTTGTTATTGCAAAGAATATTGAGGAAGCAAAAGCTATTTTATTATATAATTGTGAAAAGGAAATTAGATACGAGTCATCCTTAATGATTAAAGATATTGAGTCAAAGGCAAAGGAAGAGGGAGAAAAAAAGGCAAAAGAAATTATTACAGGTGCTATACAAAGATGTGCAGCAGATCATGTTGCAGAAAGTACAGTATCAGTTGTAGCTCTTCCAAATGACGAAATGAAAGGAAGAATAATAGGTAGAGAAGGTCGTAATATCAGAGCTATTGAGACTTTGACAGGCGTTGATTTAATAATTGATGATACACCAGAAGCGGTAATTTTGTCTGGATTTGATCCAGTTAGAAGAGAGATTGCAAGAATAGCACTCGAAAAATTAATTGTTGATGGAAGAATTCATCCTGCAAGAATTGAAGAAATGGTTGAGAAAGCTGATAAGGAAGTTGCGGCAATTATTAAAGAAGAGGGTGAGCAGGCTACCTTTGAGGTTGGAATACATAATTTACATCCAGAATTAATAAAATTGTTGGGTAGATTAAAATACAGAACCTCTTATGGACAAAATGTTTTAAAGCATTCGGTAGAGGTTGCACATTTAGCAGGATTGATGGCGGGCGAACTTGGAATGGATGTTAAGCTTGCGAAACGAGCAGGACTTTTGCATGACATAGGAAAAGCACTTGACCATGAGGTTGAGGGTACCCATGTTGATATAGGAATTGATGTTTTGAAAAAATACAAGGAGAATGAAGCTGTAATAAACGGTATGGCTGCTCATCACGGGGATTATGAGCCTAAAAGTATGGAGGCAGTGTTAATCGCCGCTGCGGATGCACTTTCGGCTGCAAGACCGGGAGCAAGAAGAGAAACTCTTGAGACATACATCAAAAGGCTACAAAAACTTGAAGAAATTGCAAACACTACTCCTGGTGTTGATAAGTCTTATGCCATTCAGGCAGGTAGAGAGATTAGAATTATTGCTAAACCTGAAGAAATTAAAGATGAAGAGATTGTGTTCTTAGCTAGAGAAATTTCAAAGAAAATCGAAAGTGAATTGGAATATCCGGGACAAATCAAAGTAAATGTCATGAGACAGACAAGAGCAATTGATTATGCGAAATAGAAAATGATTTTCACAAAAAATATTTAAGCAATCAGTTGAAATCTTGATATTTTATCTTTTATATAATCTAACAATAAAGGACCCGACAGTAATATGTCGGGTCTTTTAAAGGAAAGATAGGGTACAACATGCTGTCAAGAAAAAATATAATAAGGCTGAAAAATAAGTAGAAAATAAGTAGAAAGAATAAGCAGATGGTTGATAATGGAAAATAATAAGAATTATGAAGATATTAATAAAACAGATTTGAATCATAAATCACGATTTTACAGAAAAATGGTGGTTGTTGCCATACCTGTAATAGCGCAAAATTTAATTGGCATAGGATTAAACATGATAGATACACTCATGATTGGTAGATTGGGTGAAGCAGAACTGGCGGCAGTGGGGTCTGCAAATCAGGTTTTCTTTTTGTTTGGACTGGTGTGCTTTGGCTTTTATAGTGGAGCTTCTGTATATGTAGCTCAGTTTTGGGGTATAAAGGATATAAAAACTATTAGAAAAGTAATAGGAATAGATTATCTAGTAGGCTTTGGGCTAGCCTTTACTACATTTTTAATAGCTTTTTTCATACCGGAGAAAATAATTTGGCTTTTTTCAAGGGATACAGAAGTTATTGGATTTGGTGTTGAATATTTAAAAATTGTATGTTTTTCTTATATTTTTACTGCAATTTCATATGCAATTGTATATAATTCAAGGGCAATACAAAGACAGATCGCTGCTACAATAATAAATGCGGTTGCAATATGCGTAAATACATTTTTAAATTATTGTCTGATATATGGAAATTTTGGTATGCCAAAGTTAGGGGTATCGGGAGCGGCATATGCGACCCTAATCGCAAGAATAATTGAGTTAACAATGCTTATAACCTACGTTGCAACACAGAAGGAGCATCCTTTCCACGCAAAATTAAGTGAAGTATTTTCTTTTGGAAAGGACTTATTTATTAAAGTTATAAAAACCGCTATACCTGTTGTTTTTACAGAAGGTGGATGGGCACTTTGCACTTCAATTACGTTTATAGCTTATGGAATGCTTGGTCCATCGGCTCTTGCAGTTATCCAAGCGGTAGGTGTAATTACTGACTTGTCGCAATCAGTATTCTTTGGAGTGGGTAATGCTACGGCAGTTATAATAGGGGAAACACTTGGTCGGGGCGATATGGAAACTTCGTATAAATATGGAAATATGTCAATGAAAATAGTTTGGGGATTAAGCTTGGTTGTAACACTTGGTTTATTATTGCTTAGTAAACCCATAACTTATTTATTTGCATTTAGTCCGGATACTTCGAAGCTTATGTATTATGTATTGATTGCATGGGCATTTACAACGACACCGAAGATGCTTTCATATAATCTGATTGTAGGTATATTGAGAGCTGGAGGAGATACTCTATATTCACTTATTGTGGATTTATCATGCAATGTTTTCATACAGCTTAGCCTTGCATTTTTCAGTGTATTGGTACTGAAGCTACCTCTTTACTGGGTAGTACTAATAGTTTCTATGTCGGAATTATTTAAGGTAATATTCTGCTATTTGAGATTCCACAAGAAAAAATGGATGAATGTTGTAACTTAATATACTAGAAGGCATTTTCTGGTATTTAGAAAAGAGGATAGAGAAATGTTTGTATATTTGGATAATAGTTCTACCACAAAGCAATACAGAGAAGTTAATGAAATCATGTTGCAAACTATGACGGAGAATTTCGGTAATCCATCTTCACTTCACAGATTGGGGATGAATGCGGAAAAGGTGGTAAAGAAGGCAAGAAAGCAGGTTGCGGATTTGCTTGCTGCATCACCTGAGGAAGTGTACTTTACTTCTTGTGGTACAGAATCAGACAATACAGCTTTGGTGGGGACTGTACATGCAAGAAGGAGAAGAGGCAACAGAATCATAACTAGCAAGATAGAACACCCTGCCATATTAGAAACATGTAGAAAATTGGAAAATGAAGGTTTTCAGGTTATTTATATTGATGTTGATCAAAAAGGACTTGTCAATATGAAACAACTGAAAGAAAACCTTACAACGGATACAATTATGATTTCAATTATGGCGGTAAATAACGAAATAGGAACAATTCAGCCACTAAAACAAATAAATCAAATAAAAGAGAACTTTAATAAGGAAAACAACGCAGATGTTTTATTTCATACGGATGCTGTACAGGCCTTAGGAAAACTTCCATACCTTGCAAGATATGCAGACATGGTTTCCGTCAGTGCTCATAAAATTCATGGACCAAAGGGAATGGGAGCATTGTATATAAAAAAGGGTCTGAATATAGAACCTTATATTGTAGGAGGAGGGCAGGAGAAAAAATTTCGTTCAGGTACAGAAAATGTACCTGGAATTGCTGGATTCGGGTTGGCCTGTGAGATGGCAGGCAGTAACTTTGGCGGACGTGTTCAAAGAATTTCTGAGGTTAGAGAATATCTACTTAAAGGGATTAGAGCAAACATTGATAAGATAAAAATCAACGGATTTGAAAATACTTGCGAGGAAAGTGTATGTTCAATTCTTAGTATATCATTTCTGAGAACGAGAGGAGAGGTAATTCTTCATGAACTTGAACAATCAGAAATATATGTGTCAACAGGGTCGGCATGTTCTTCAAACAAAAAGGGACAGAGCCATGTTCTAAAGGCAATTAATCTGAACGACAATGAAATAGAAGGGACTATTAGGTTCAGTTTAAATGAGTTTAATACCATTGAAGAAATGGACTATGTAATAGAGAAGCTTACGGCTTCTGTGAATAAATTTAGGAAGCTTGGAAGTTTCAGGTAATATTGGAGGAAGAAATAGTGAATGAACAACATATTTTAATTGTAAGATGCGGGGAAGTGGCTCTAAAAGGTTTGAATAAGCCATATTTTGAAAGAATGTTGGTCGATAGAATAAAAAAAGTCTGTAAAAAATTTGAGGGACTTGAAGTTAGAAGACATGAAGGGTTAATTTTCGTAAGAGCAGAAAAAAACTTGAGCAGAGATGATATAATTAAGGAAATTTCAAAGGTCTTCGGAGTGGCCTCCATAAGCCCTGCAAGAGAGGTTGAATCTGAGCTTGATGCAATTGGAGAAGAAGCAGTTAAATTCATGCTTGAGTTAATCGAAGAAAAGGGGATTAAAACCTTTAAGGTGGAGGCTAAACGTGCAGACAAAACCTTTCCTGTTAAATCACCTGAAATAGGAAGGATAATAGGAGCAAAGGTACTAATAGGTTGTAAAGTATTGAAGGTTGATGTTCACAACCCAGAGTGCCATTTGTTTGTGGACGTGAGAAGAGATATTTCATATATTTATGAACAGAAAATATCCTGCTTTGGAGGACTTCCATTAGGAACCAACGGAAAGGGAATGGTGTTGCTGTCAGGAGGCATTGACAGTCCTGTTGCAGCATGGATGATGGCTAAACGAGGTATGTTACTTGAAGCTGTTCATTTTCATTCCTATCCGTATACAAGTGAAAGAGCACAAGAAAAGGTTGAGGATTTGGCCAAAATAGTAGCAGGCTATTGCGGAAGATTTAAGATGCATGCAATTAACCTTCTTCCAATCCAGGAGCAGATTGTTGAAAAATGCCCTGAAGAAGAAACCACAATTCTTGTGAGAAGGTTCATGATGAAAATAGCTGAGAAAATTGCTCAGGACAAAGGATGCTGCATGCTTATTACGGGAGAAAATTTAGGGCAGGTTGCAAGCCAGACTGCTGAGTCTCTTGTAGTAACAGATGCCTCCGTTAGCATACCGGTAATGAGACCTCTTATTGCTATGGATAAGGTGGATATAATGGAAAAAGCGAAAGAAATAGGCACTTTTGAAACTTCAATTTTGCCTTATGAGGATTGCTGTACGGTATTTTTGCCAAAGCACCCCACAACTAAGCCCAAACTTGAAAGGATACTTGAATCAGAATCAAGGCTTGATGTTGAAACGCTTGTAGAAGCCGCTGTTAAATCAAAAGAAACTATTACAATTGAGTAGAAAAACAGTGAAAGCAATATTTAACTGAAAACCTACAATAATCTTCACCTATGATATCGACAAAAATAGAATAAATATCCCTTTTTCTCTTAAGGACAAGCTGAAACAATAGTTATATAATTTAGGAGAGAAGGGGGTTTTTTTATGCATATAGAATATGAGATGACAGGAAATATACTTGTGGCAATAATATCAGGAGAATTAGATCATCATTCGGCACAAAAAGCAAGAGAAGACATGGACAAAACTTATGAAGCCTTTCTTGCTGTCAATCTGATATTGGATTTTCAAGGAGTATCCTTTATGGATAGTTCAGGAATAGGTGTAGTAATGGGGCGCTACAACAAAACCATGGAAAAGGGTGGAAAGATTTATATTACAGGATGTTCCAAATATATTGAAAAAATTTTGAGTATGGCAGGGGTGTTTACCATAATATCAAAAGATGACAATATAAAGGCAGCAATAAATCATATTAATGGGACAATAGATGAACAGATAAAAATGAAAGAGATATAATTAATATGGAGGCATGGAAATGAATAACAAAATGAAAATTGAATTTCTGAACTACCCTTGCAATGAGTCATTTGCGAGGGCAACAGTAGCTGCTTTTATAGTTGAACTTGATCCCACCCTTGAAGAAATAATCGAAATTAAGACCGGCGTGTCAGAAGCAGTTAGTAATTCCATTATTCACGGGTATGAGGATGGAAAAGACGGTATTGTATGCTTGGAGTGTGAAATAAAAGATAATAGGTTAATAATAATATCTGTAATTGATTATGGTATAGGAATAAGTGATATTGAAAAAGCAAGGGAACCTTTATTTACTACCGGAAATACGGAAGAACGCTCTGGAATGGGGTTTACTGTTATGGAAAGCTTTATGGACAAAGTTGTTGTAGAATCTGAAATAGGAAAAGGCACGAAAGTAACTATGTATAAAAAGTTGGATTTCT
>CAZWCK010000082.1:0-6201 GCA_964632625.1 uncultured Oscillospiraceae bacterium | reverse complement strand
GCATGGAGTAATGGCTGTTGTTGTGCTTCTTATTGTTCAACAAATTGACTGTAATATTATCTATCCTAAAATAGTAGGATCTACTACCGGATTACACCCATTATTTGTACTACTTTCTGTAATAATTGCTGGACACTATGCTGGAATCATGGGAATGATTATTGCAGTTCCTATTGCAGGAATTCTACAAATATTTATATTAAAATGGGTTAAGTATATGGAGCTAAAAAAAATATACCAGTAACTGGTGGTAGTAAAAAAATATTTTAAGATTGGATTTATATCAAATATACCTGTTTTTTAAAATTAAAAGCTCTATACAAATGCTGTCTACAACATTTATTATAGAGCCTTTTTATTTATATCTTATAACGATAGCAATATGATAGTACCGCACTATTTCCTAATAATTTCTATAACCACTCTCTTTAACTGAATAATTGCCGTTGGTAAAAAGGCGCAAAGACTAATGCATAGAACATTTGCGAAACTTAAAGGTTCTACTTCAAATAATCCCTGCAGTGGTGGTATAAATAATGCAGCAGCAAGCAATACGGTTCCAAGTAAAAATGCTCCTATGCTGTACATATTGGTAAACAAACCTAATTTAAAAATGGATTGTTTGCCCCTGGAATTAAAGCCATGCCATAATCTAGCAAAACAAAGCGTTGAAAAGGCCATAGTGCTTGCATGCGCCGGGTTTACCTTCAGTCCCTGATAGAATGCAACCATTGTAAAGATAGCTATTATAGCTCCTTGTAGCCCTATGTCTATCATAAAATCCTTTGTAAGTATTGATTCTTTACTGTCTCTTGGCTTCTCTTTGAGCAAATCTTTTCTGGATTTTTCCATACTTATTGCTATCGCCGGCAAACTATCCGTCAGTAAGTTAATAAACAATAAATGCACCGCAGTAAATGGTATCGGAAGTGCCATTAAAGATGTATATACCACTGCTAAAATTCCTGAAGTATTACCGGAAAGCAAAAATTTAATTGAATTTTTGATGTTATTATATATATTTCTTCCATTTGCAACAGACTTGATAATTGTAGCAAAATTATCATCAGTTAGAACCATTGAGGCTGCATCCTTTGATACCTCTGTACCTGTAATACCCATGGCAATACCAATATCTGCACGTTTTAGCGCTGGTGCATCATTTACACCATCCCCCGTCATTGCAACAATATGTCCTAAACTTTGCCACATATTTACTATTCTGATCTTATGTTCAGGAGATACCCTTGCATAAACGGATACACGCGAAAGCTTTTCTGTCAATTCTTCGTCATTTAAAGCATCCAGTTCCAATCCTGTCAAGGCAATGTCGCCTTCTCTAAATATGCCTATCTGACGTGCTATTGCTGTCGCTGTGACCTTGTGATCACCTGTTATCATTATAGGCTTTACACCTGCCATTATGCAGTCAGAAACGGCCTCTTTCGACTCATCTCTTGGAGGATCTATCATAGCAATCAGTCCTACAAAGGTGTAATCCTTTTCATCGTCAAAAGAAATGTCATATTTGTCAATTTCCTTTTGAGCAAAGGCAAGTACTCTTAAGCCATTATCAGAAAGTTCAAAGTTTCGTTTCTTGATTTCTACCAGTTCTTTTTCCGTAATAGGTCTTACAATTCCCTTGTCCAAAATACTTATTGTTCTTTCTAGTAATACGTCTATAGCTCCTTTCGTAAGCATCATCTGATTACCATTTATATTATGAACAGTACTCATTAATTTCCTGTCAGAATCAAAAGGGAGTTCTCCCAATCGTTGGTACTTTTCCATTATATTATTGTAATCATCATGTCTAGTTAAAAAATAGTCTACTAATGCAGTTTCTGTAGGATCTCCCATAGTTTTTCCCTCAACTATGGAGGTGTCATTGCAAAGTATTGAAGTTAGCAAAAGTGCTTCTTCATCTTCTGTTTCACAATAAATATCTGTAACTGTCATTTTGTTTTTAGTAAGTGTGCCTGTCTTGTCAGAGCAAATGATGGATACACATCCCAATCCTTCTACTGCTCTTAAATTCTTAATAATAGCATTTTCCTTTGCCATTTTTGAAGTTCCTATGGCAAGAGAAATGGTAACTATTGAAGATAGTGCTTCTGGGATTGCTGCAACAGCAAGTGCCACTGCAAACATCAGTGCATCTAATATTGGCATTCCTCTGTATATACTAAGTCCTAATATAATAGCACAAATTATCATTATTATTATTGAAAGCTTCTTACTGAAATTGTCCAAACTTACCTGTAATGGTGTTTTCCTTTCCTGCGTATCATTCATGAGTGTAGCAATTTTTCCAAGCTCAGTATTCATTCCCGTACTTGTTATTGCAACATAAGCTCTTCCGTAAGTAACCATTGAGCTTGAGAAAACCATGTTTTTTCTATCTCCCAAAGCCAATTCATCCTTTTCTATTGCTTCAGAAAATTTATTTACACTCTCAGATTCACCTGTCAATGCACTTTCATTTACTTGTAATGAAAAATTTTCAATTATTCTACCATCGGCAGGCACTAAATCCCCTGCCTCTAGTATTACTATATCACCTCTTGTGATATCTCTTGAATCTATTTGCTGCTTGCTTCCATTTCTTATGACCTTTGCTGACGGCGTAGACAATTCCTTTAAGCTAGCAAGGGACTTTTGGGCCTTGAAATGCTGTACTGTCCCTAGTATGGCATTAAGAATAATTACGCATAAAATTACAAGTGTACTTTCAAGGCTTCCTGTCATCATAGAAATAATGGCAGCAATAACCAAAATTATTACAAGCAAATCTTTGAATTGCTCCAAAAATACTTGTACTACTCCTTTTCCTTTTTTCTCTTCAAGCTGATTTCTACCCTCTGCTTCCAACCTCTGGATTGCTTCTACCTCGGATAATCCTTGGTCACAGGTTCCCAATTCTGCTAATGTTTCCTCTGTTGTTTTTTTGAAATACATTTCTTTTTCCTTTCAGTTCATTATATATATTTTTTTACTCAACTTTCTATTATAATTTATTCTAGAAAAAACTGATTATCTACGGAATGCATGATTAAGATTGTCGAAAAAGCTGATATACTTATTGTGTCCAATTCTATCCTCTTTTTTACGTTACTAGCACACTTTTTATTTTTTTGTATATAAACTATCTGCAATTTTAAGAGCTTTTATAACATAATTGATACCTATTTGCTGCCTGTAAGCAAAAATACATTTAAAAAAAGACCCTTACTACAACACAATAAGTGCTACAGCAAAAGTCTCGTTATTTAAAGTAAATGCGGGTTCAATCACGAACCGTACTGACGCAAGTACTACAATCTGCCAAATCCTACAGAAACTATCACTTCCATAAAGTTATGACTGTTGATTGCCAACTACTCCCTCTTCTCACTAATGGATTTATCTTACATTAAAACCTCTTTGCTGTCAACAGAATTTTAACACTAAGTTAAAAAAGGTCTTTGCTTGAACATTTCAAGCAAAGACCTTAATTCATTATTTTGCAATTATTACAGTACCGGTTTTTCCTTCTAAAGCATCAATTGCTTTATCAAGAGAAGTTATTATAGCCTTCTTTGTAGGATTTGCCTGTACAAACTTCATTGCAGCCTGTACTTTTGGAAGCATGCTACCAGGAGCAAAATGTCCCTCGTCAACATATTTCTGTGCTTCTGCTAAAGTAATCTGAGCTAGATTCTTCTGGTCAGGTTTGTTAAAATTAATAGCAACCTGCTCAACTTCTGTAAGAATCATCAAAGTATCTGCTTCAACTAGTTCTGCAAGAAGTTCTGCAGCAAAATCCTTATCAATTACTGCTGCAACGCCTTCCAATTCACCATCATCCTTCTCAATTACAGGAATTCCGCCACCACCACAAGCAATAACAATTGTTGAATTCCAAAGGGTTCTTACCGCTTCGATTTCAACTACTTTTTTAGGAATTGGGGAAGCAACTACTCTTCTCCAACCTCTGCCTGCATCTTCCTTAACTGCATAACCTTTTTCTGCCTGAAGAGCTTTTGCTTCTTCTTCACTGTAGAAAGGTCCGATTGGCTTTGTAGGATTTTTAAATCCTTGATCCTCTGCATCAACTACAACCTGAGTTGCAACTGTAACAACAGGAACATTTTTGCCTCTCTTTGCCAATTCATATCTCAATGCTTGCTGTAAATGGTAACCTATATATCCTTGTGACATTGCACCGCAAACGTCAAAAGGCATTGCCGGAGTTACATCTTTTGCTGTTTCAGAAGCAAGAAGAATTCTTCCAACCTGTGGACCATTGCCATGTACAACACCTACTTCATAGCCTCTGCAGCTAATTTCAGCAATATGTTCGCAAGTTTTCTTTACAACTTCTAACTGTGCTTCTGCAGTTGCAGGACCTTTGCCTGACTGTAATGCGTTGCCACCTAGTGCAACAACTATTCTTTCTGCTTTTGCCATTGTTTTTATCTCCTATAAATCGTCTCTGTTAACTGGACAAGACATACATCTAGGGCCACCTCTGCCTCTTGACAATTCCGCACTTGGAATAGCAAGAACATTAATTCCCTTTTTGTCAAGTAAATCGTTTGTAACATAATTTCTTTCATAAGTAACAACCGTTCCCGGCGCTATGCAAAGAGTATTAGAACCATCATTCCACTGTTCTCTTTGAGCTGCCATTAAGTCGTCACCACCGCATCTAATCAGTTCTACAGCCGGAACTTTCAACTCTTTCTTCAAGATGTTTACAAGTTGATCACTCATGCTTTCAAAATGAGCCTTTCCATCTTTACCTAATGTTATCTCGAAAATTTGTAAAGGTCCTTCGATTTCAGGATGAATAGTGAACTTGTCAAAGTCAACCATTGTAAATACTGTATCAAGATGCATAAATGCTCTTTTCTTTGGAATATCGAATACAAGTACCTTCTTGAAAGAAGATCTGTTCAACATATTTTCTGCAAATCTTTCAATAGCCGTAACTGTTGTTCTTGCACTTAAACCGATTGCTACGATTTCTTTGTTAAGAACCAGTACGTCTCCACCTTCTATTGAATATTCATGATCATAATCATACCAAAGTTCTGTGCCCTCTGGTGCAAAATCTTTATTATGTCTGAACATATATTGAAGTAACAATACTTCCCTTCTTCTTGCTTTTGTAGACATATGATGAAGGTTAATACCATTACCAACACAAGCACCCGGATCTCTTGTAAAATACAAGTTAGGCATTGGATCGCAATAATATGGGTATGATGAAGAAATGTAATCAGCCAAAGAACTTGACTTTTCTACTTTTACATCAGTTTTTTTAATACCTGCTATAACTTTTTCTACCATTTCTTTTGTAGACATCTTCAAAAGATAATCAGTTAAAGCTTCTTTTGCGTTCATTGAGTTAATTTCGCTCTCGTCTAGGAACTTCTTAACAAACTCTGCCTTTATTTTAGTATTTTCTAATGCTTTTGCTGTTTCATCAACATAATATATTACATCTACACCATTTTCTCTAAGAACTTCAGCAAAACGATCATGTTCCTGCTGAGCCACCTTGAGATAAGGTATATCGTCAAATAATAATCTTTCAAAATTGTCAGGTACTAATCCTTCTATTTCTTTTCCTAATCTGTGTAGCAAAACTCTATTTAGCTTTCCTATCTCAGAATAATTGTGAATTCCCTGTTTCATAATAATATCCTCTTATATATCAATTAAATAAGTTAGTATTTAGTCAAAATTCTTTTATGCCATTGTAGCTACTATAACAGCCTTGATTGTATGCATTCTGTTTTCAGCTTCATCAAATACTTTTGAATGTCTGCTTCTGAATACTTCATCGGTAACTTCTCTGATATCATATCCTAATTCCATCTGTGACTTCGCCATCTTTGTTTCAAAATCATGGAATGATGGTAAGCAATGTAAGAAGATTACATCTTTATTTCCTGTCTGTGCAATCATTTCTTCAGTTACTTTGTATGGAGTAAGCATTCTCACTCTTTCTGGAATCTGTGCTTCTTCACCCATTGATGCCCAAACGTCAGTATAAAGAACGTCTGCATCCTTTAAGCAATCAGGAGTTGAACTAATTTCAATTGTAGCGCCTGTTTCCTTTGCAACTTCATTAGCTCTTGCAACTACATCCTTATCAATACCCTTAGCTAATTCAGCTGGACCATATGCAACAAAGTGCATTCCTAACTTAGC
>CAZWCK010000081.1:0-6316 GCA_964632625.1 uncultured Oscillospiraceae bacterium | reverse complement strand
TGAAATTTCATACGGAGCCGTTGTGAAAAGCTATGTGAGATGCGACACAACAGGCGAATTTATGGCTTTTGATGATTTTATGCCCAAGTATAATATTCGGCTTATAAATAATTCCACCAGTGGTTATAGCGGTGCTACTATGCAGCCTGTAGGGGAGTTTATGAGGCACAGGTTGGAAAAATACAATATGATTATGACAGGCTCCTGTGGTAATGGCTATGGACAACCGATAAATACAGGGTATTTTGGTGCTGCTATTCTTGTTACAGAGGTAAAACTGAAGGAAGGGAATAAAGTGGTTTCCGGAAAATGTGCAGAAGGTGATGGCATTGATTTTTCTATGTTTGGGGGCATAATGCCGGGAACTTCCTTTGCTTCTCCTTATTTACTTGGAATGATTGGGTTGATTTTGGGAAAATACCCGGATTTTACCCAGAGACAGGTGTATGAGTATCTTCTCAAATGTGCAAGACCTTTGGGAAACTCACAGGTTTTTGGCAATGGGCTACCAATTCTGCCATCAATTTCTTGAGGTATTTTTTGCAACGGGAATAATGATAAGCAAAATGGCATTTTTGAAGCTACTAGATTTTAGATATACTTTTGTGCCAATGCATTGACTATTATATAATTATATCGTATAATTATATCAAATCTAGATTATAATAATTATGATTTGACATACTGGAAAGATTTTATTATATAAACAGGAGGGCGTATGTTTATTGGAAGAAAAAAAGAACTGGAATTTTTGGAAGAAAGATATTCTTCAGGAAAAGCGGAACTGATTGTTTTGTATGGTAGGAGGAGAATTGGAAAAACCGAAACGCTACGCAAATTTTGTGAAGGAAAAGAATGCGTTTTTTATTCTTGCACTGAAATTCCAGACTATCAGCAGCTGCAGACGTTTAGTAGTAAAATTCTTCAGAAAAATGTACCGGCAGCAAAATATCTGACACAATTCTCTGGTTGGGAACAGGCTTTTGAAAATATGACAGAAATTCCCGGCACACCCAAAAAATTGATTGTTATAGATGAATTCCCATATATGGTGAAAAGCAACTACGCAATTCCTTCTATTTTGCAAAATTTGTGGGATGCTTTTTTAAAAGAAAAAAACATTATGATTATATTATGCGGAAGTGCAATGTCATTTATGGAAAAAGAAATTCTGGCAGAAAAGAACCCGCTTTATGGAAGGGCAACAGGAATATTAAAAATAAAGGAAATGGATTTTTTTGATGCTTCAGAGTTTTTTCCGAATTATACCATAGAAGATAAAATAATAAGTTATGCCGTATTGGGAGGTATACCTCACTATCTGCAGCAATTTAACTCTCAAAAATCTATATTTGATAATATCGAAAAGAATATTTTCACAAGGGGAAGCATCTTGTATAGTGAAACGGAATTCCTTATGAAGCAGGAGCTTCGAGAAACTTCGGTTTATAATATCATAATTGCGGCAGTAGCTATGGGGAATACAAAATTAAATGATATATATCAAAAAACTCAAATTGATAAGAACAAGCTTGTTGTTTATCTGAAAAATCTTATGGATTTAGGTATTATTGAAAAAGAATTTTCTATTTCAGCAAGTGAAAAAGAAAAAGGTAATCCTCAAAGGGGGTTATATCAACTTGCAGATAATTATTTTAAATTTTGGTACGCATTTGTATTTCCAAATCTATCGGAATTGGAAGCCGGAGATACAAGCGGAATTGTTGAATATTTGGTTAAACCCAAGATTAATGTCTTTGTTTCACGTAGCTTCGAAAAAATTTGTATAGACTATTTACGAGATCAAAATAAAGATAACTTATTACCATTCAGATTTACAAGCATAGGGAGATTTTGGAACAAAACTGACGAAATTGATATTTTAGGGACTGATATAGAAAAAACAAACCTTCTGATAGGTGAATGCAAATATAAAAACACACCTTTTGATATGGGTGAGCTTAATTCAGTGTTAAACAAGCTTTTGATTAAGACTACACAGAAGGCATATTACTATCTGTTTTCGAAAAATGGGTATACTGAGGCAGTAAAAAACACGGCAAAAGAAAAAAACATTGTATTGGTAGAGCTTGATGATCTAAAGATTGATTAACAAATGTCACAAATTAACAAATATCACATTGACCAAAAGAATTTATTATGCTAAAATAAAATATGAATTTAGATTTGCATAATTTTTTAGATACAAGGGTATAATAATTTTTGGAGGTATTGAGATGTTTTATGAACGGACAATAGAGAAAAATATAAGGGCTATAAGTGAGACTTTTCCTGTTCTTTTAGTAACCGGTCCTCGTCAGGTTGGCAAAACAACCTTGTTAAAAAAAATGGCAGAGGAAGACCGTAAATATGTATCACTTGACAATCCTACAAATCGCATTCTGGCCAAAAAAGAACCTGAGTTATTTTTACAAAGATTTGCACCTCCTGTAATTATTGATGAAGTACAATATGCACCTGAGTTATTTGACTTTATAAAAATACATGCTGACGAGTACAAGGAAATGGGGGCATTTTGGCTGACAGGTTCTCAGATCTTCCATTTAATGAAAAATGTAACAGAATCATTGGCAGGCAGAGTTGGAGTAGTTCGTATGCAGGGGCTTTCGAACAGCGAAATCAACGGTATGCATTTTGCACAATTTGAAGTTGAACCGGAGAACCTTATTGGCAGAATGTCTGTGGCTCAGAAAATGAATCTTACCGAGATTTATTCACGTATTTTCAAAGGCTCTATGCCACGACTTTATGAGAATCAAAAGGTAAATCAGGAAGAATATTATGAGTCTTATCTTGAAACGTATATCAGCAGAGATGTAAGAGATCTTACACAAATCGCAGATGAACAGTCTTTTTTGAGATTTGTTAACAGCATAGCAGCAAGAACAGCAACAAATGTAAATTACGAGACCTTTGCAAATGAAACTGGTATAAGTGCACCTACCGCAAAACAGTGGCTTTCCATTCTTGTTTCGTCAGGGCTTGTCCTTCTTGTTGATTCTTATTCAAACAATGCGTTGAAGCGTGTAATAAAATCTCCTCGTATGTATTTTTTGGATACAGGTCTTTGTGCATATCTTACTCGCTGGAGTTCGCCTGACGCTTTGGAAAGAGGTGCAATGGATGGAAGCTTTTTTGAAACATGGGTTGTGTCTGAAATTTACAAAAGCTATATAAATAATGGAAAAAGACCACCTTTGTTTTTTTATCGTGACAGTAACAAAAAAGAAATAGATCTTATTATTAACATTAATAACACCGTATATCCTATTGAAATCAAAAAAAGTGCTACACCGAAGAATGCAGTAAAAAACTTTTCAGTTCTATCGCCTATCACTAAGGAGCCTTCTAGTGAAGCGGTTTTTGAAGGAGTGGCACATTTAAAAACAGAAATCGGCACAGGTGCTGTAGTGTGCCTTGCTTCAGATGTATTACCTATTGATCGGAGAAACTGGTATATACCTGCATGGCTTATTTGAGTTTTTGTGTACCAGTACCAACCCGGCGCCTGGCGGTACAAGTATTTATTGACTTTGGACATTATATGTATAATAATAAAGTTAATTGTGAATAACTTAATTAAGATTAACTTTATTGTTATTATTAAATAAGAGGTGTGAAAATGTTTATTGGAAGAGAGAATGAATTAGAAACTCTAAATAAATTGTATAACAAAAATACTTTTGAATTTGTTGTACTTTATGGAAGAAGACGTGTTGGCAAGACAACATTGATTAATGAGTTTATAAAAGATAAAAAAGCTATTTTTTATTCTGGGTTAGAGTTTAATGAAAAACAAAATTTAGAATTGTTCAGTAGTAGCATTATGTCTACCTTGACTGGGACAGACACAAATTCTGTATTCAAAGATTTTAATGATGCACTTGAACAAGTTTATAGGATGGCAAAGGATGAAAGAATTATCTTGGTTATTGATGAGTATCCATACCTTGCAAACTGCTATAATGAAATTTCATCTTTGCTTGCTAAATTTATTGACCATAAATTTTTAAACTCAAAATTATATTTGATACTCTGTGGGTCATCCCTGTCTTTTATGGAAAATCAAGTGCTTGGATATCAAAGCCCGTTATATGGCAGACGCACTGCGCAGATGAAAATAAACCCTTTTTCTTTTGCTGAATGTACGAAGTATTATAGTAATTTTAATATGCAGGATTTAGCTTTAGCGTATGGTATTACAGGTGGAATTCCTTTATATATGTCGAAGATAGATGATGAAAAGTCAATGGAAGATAATATAAAAGACAATTTTTTTGATAAATCAGCGTATTTGTTTGAGGAACCATCAAATTTAATTAAGCAGGAATGCCGTGAACCAATGCAGTACAATGCAATCATTAAAACCATTGCGACAGGCTCGAGTAGAATGGGAGAAATATCGCAAAGCTCAGGATTAAATGATACTAGCGCAGTAAGCAATTATATTACAAGGTTGATGTCACTTGGAATTATTGTTAAAGAGTTTCCCTATAAATCTGAGAGGTCAAAAAAGACAATTTACAAACTAGCGGATAGTATGTTTCAGTTTTGGTATAGATTTATTCCGCCAAATCTTGCACTTATCCAGCAGGGAGCTAAGGATAAAGCTTATAATATGGTAGAAAAACAGATTAAGGCATATATGGGGTTTGTATTTGAAGAAATATGCAAGCAGTATCTATGGCAGGAAAATCTAGAGGGAAGATTACCAATAGATTTTACAGACTTGGGACGCTGGTGGGGTAATGATAAAACCAGACATTCTGAAACTGAAATAGATATCATGGCAGACAATGATGATAATGAGGCAATTTTTGCAGAATGCAAATGGACAAATGAATCAATTGGCGAAGCTGAACTGAAAGAATTACAGCACCAGAGCACGCTGTTTCATTACGATAAAAACGTATTGGTGCTATTTTCTAGAAGTGGTTTTACTAAAGGCTGTATGGAATTAGCAAACAGTATGGAAAATGTAATGCTGATTAACTTTGAAGATATGAAGTGGAAATAAATAATATTATGATAATTTACAGCTACCCATGAACCAAAGGTACCCAAGGACTACAAATGTACCAGTACCAACCCGGCGCCTGGTGGTACATTATCCTTGCTTTCTATCACTTGTTGTGTTAATGTTGTGATAGAAGTGATAGAAACTGTTAGAAGGAGTGATATTATGAAGTTGTATGAAAGCGAAACAGTTGAATTAAAAGAAATTTATACCTCTGATTTAAAGAAAGAAATTGTTGCCTTTGCAAATACAAACGGTGGGACAATCTATATTGGTGTACAGGATAATGGCGAAATCATTGGTGTTGATAACGCTGATTTTCTAATGCAACAAATCTCCAACTCGCTAAGAGATAGTATCAGACCAGATGTTTCTATGTTTACTAATATTGAATTATTGCAAGAAGATAAGAAGTTTCTTATTAAACTGACGGTTAGCCAAGGTACAAAAAAGCCTTATTACCTATCAGATAAAGGACTTAAACCAACAGGTGTATATGTTAGAAGTGGAACAACATCTGCCACAGCATCTGAAGATGCTATTCGTATGATGATAAAAATGACAGATGGTGATTCATTTGAAACAAATTGTTCTCTAGTTCAGGATTTGACTTTTATTAGTCTAGATGAGGAAATGCAAAAAAGAGGCTTAGAGTTTACGGAAGTTCAAATGAAAAATTTAGGCATTCTTTCTTCTGATGACATTTACACAAATATGGGGCTACTTGTTTCAGACCAATGCAGACACTCTATCAAATTTGCAATTTTCCAAGGCACAGATAAATCAGTGTTTAGGGATAGAAAAGAGTTTACTGGTTCCATATTTGCGCAGCTTACAGATGCTTATAAAACTATTGATTTTTATAATGGTACAAAAGCCACCTTCCATGATTTGCTTCGTACAGATGAGAGAGATTATCCGGAAGACACTGTTCGTGAAGCATTGTTAAATGCTATCGTTCATAGAGATTATTCCTTTAGTGGTAGTACATTTATAAACCTCTATTCTGACCGTTTAGAGATTATCTCTTTAGGTGGGTTGGTAGCAGGGCTATCATTGGAAGCAGCTATGTTGGGAGCATCCCAACCTAGAAATGAAAAACTCGCAGCTCTATTTTATAGAATGAAGCTAATTGAGGCATATGGAACAGGTATTAGCAAAATCATTAGTTGCTACAAAGGTTTACCTGTGCAACCTAAGTTTGAAAATGTTGAAGGGGCATTTCAAGTTGTTCTTCCTAATATTCATGCTCAAAAATTAAATGCTGAAAATGAGAAG
>CAZWCK010000080.1:0-6355 GCA_964632625.1 uncultured Oscillospiraceae bacterium | reverse complement strand
ATGCTTTGAGAATATAGATTTGTATAAGTTCAAAAAGGATGTGAACTATAAAGATGTTATAAATATGCTGGTGTATATGGCGGAAGGATATTTGATTGAAAGAGAACGTATGAACCTGCCTATAGAAATAGAACCATTTATGCTTGAATATGAGAAGTGGCTTAGTATGTTCAGAAAGATTGCTTATAGGGAAGAATACATTTAAACAAAATAAAATTATTAGAGCTCAATGTTAGAAAAAGAATATTAAAATAAAGGCTGAAGAGGGGAAATATGGTTATATTAAAATGTGAAAATTTATCAAAGACATATAAGATGGGTCAGGTTGAAGTAAAGGCTTTAATCAATGCGGGCTTTGAAGTAGAAAAGGGAGAATTTGTAGTAATACTGGGGCCTTCAGGTTCTGGAAAAAGTACGCTTTTGAATATTCTTGGTGGCATGGACATTCCTACGGAGGGCACGGTAATAGTAGATGGAGAAGACATTACAAGGTATGATGAAAAGAAACTTACAGAATATAGAAGAAGCAAGGTAGGCTTTGTTTTTCAGTTTTACAATTTGATGGCAAATTTGACTGCAGAGGAGAACGTGGAGCTTGCAACAGAAATTGTGGAAAATCCCATGGACATAGATGAAGTAATGAAGGCTGTTGAATTGTATGATAGGAAAGAGCATTTTCCTTCCCAGATGAGCGGAGGAGAACAGCAGAGGGTATCAATTGCAAGAGCAGTTGCCAAAAACCCTGAAATATTACTGTGTGATGAACCTACAGGTGCTTTGGATTTCAACACAGGAATATCAATTCTGGCACTTTTGCAAAAAGTAAATAAACAAATGAAAAAAACAGTAATACTCATAACTCATAATCAGGATATTGCTTTGATGGCAGATAGAATTATAAGTGTAAGGAGTGGAGAAATAATAGAAAACAGAATTAATAAACAACCCCTTCCTGTACAACAAATTAAATGGTAGGAAAATGAATGAAGCGAATTAATGCACATAACATGAATAAAATGAATCTAATGCTGCTTAGGATGATAAAAAATTCCAAGGGGCAGTTTATTGCCGTGCTTGTAATTATTATTACGGGTATAGCTGTTTTTTCTGCGCTTGGAATGACATCACAAAACATGTATTCCTCGCTTTATGACTATTATAATGGTAATAATTTTGCTGATTTGTTTGTAGAGACAGATTTGGTTTCCAAACAGAGAATTGAAAGCCTGCCTGTAATTGAAGGCATTGAAGATGCTCAGGGACGTATAGGTTTCAATGGTCAAATGGTAACAGAGGATGACCGTGAAAGGGTTAATCTGAGAATGGTTTCTACTACTTATGATGGAAAAGAATTAAATAAATGTACTTTGCTTGAGGGTGGAAAAATTGAAAAAGGAAGCAAAGATGTATGGGTACTAAAACAATTTGCTGATGGAAGAAACATAAAAATTGGTGATATGATTAAGGTGCAGGCAAATGGTGTGCAGTACAAGCTTGATGTAGTTGGAATAGTTGCAAATCCGGAATATATTTATTTAATGCAAAGTGCGGAGGAGATGTTGCCTAATCCTTCAAAATACGGAGTCCTTTATATGGGCATAGAATGTGCAAGGCAGATGTCAGGGATTAGGGACGGATATAATGAAATAACTATTAGATATGAAGGGGAATCATTTTCCGATCTTGCCGTAGCGGCAGGAAAAAAAGGGGTTTTAAATACAGGTATTGATGAAACAGGTTTAATTGATGATTTAAAGGAAGTATTGAAATCTTCTAGTGTCAGAAGTATTACCAAAAGGGAAAATCAACTCAGCAATAATATGTTAAAATCGGAGCTTCAACAGCTTGAAAAAATGGCAAACTCATTGCCAATAGTTTTTCTTATTGTCGCAGGGCTGGTACTTATGATGATGTTGGGAAGAATGGTAAAAAGAGATAGAATTAAAATCGGGGTGCTTAAGGCAACAGGATTTACTAACAGGCAGGTTCTAGTGCATTATGTCAAATACGCAGCTATAGCAGGTGCTATTGGAGGAACATTGGGAGCTATATCGGGAATGCTTATGTCAGGTGCAATGACGAAGCTTTATCTTGAATTTTTCAATATCCCTCTTATGAGAGTAGAATTTTATATGAGATATGTATTAATGGCTTTGATTTATTCTATAATATTTTGTAGTGTTTCGGGACTTTTGGGAGCAAGAGAATCAATGAATATAACGCCTACGGAGGCAATGAGAGATGAAGCTCCGAAAATTGGCAAAAGAATATTACTGGAAAAATTCCCGACATTCTGGAGAAAGCTTTCTTTTAGTCAAAAAATGGTATGGAAAAATATATTTAGAAATAAGAAGAGAACGATATTTGTATTGTCAGGAGTGACTCTGACTTATGCTATGATGCTTTTTACAGCAAGTATGCAGGGTACTATAGATCAAATTATTAATAAAGACTTTGACAAATTCCAAACTATGGATTATAATATTTCTTTTGCAAGACCGGTAAAGGTATCTTCGGTATATGATTTAAAGCATGTGATAAACCTGGAATATATGGAACCAAAGATGGAATTTGCCTATGAACTTGCAAAAGGTAACAAGAACCAGGGAGTTATGGTCATTGGAATATTGCCGGATACCAAGTTTTACAACTTCGAAAATGCAAAAGGGGACTCTATTTCACGCCCAACAACAGGAATTTATCTGACTGAAAATTTAGCAAAAGAGTTGGATGCCCAAAAGGGCGACATTATTCAGGTGAAAAATTATTTGCCCGGAAAAAAAGATGTATATGTGAATGTTGAGGAGATTGTACGCCAGTCTCTTGGAATGAGTGCTTATATGAATATGGAGCAAATGGGAAGACTGTTATTTGAGAAAAATATTGCAACAGGAGCTTATGTTAACTCTCGAGATGGGGATATTAATAAGGAGACATCGACACTTACTAATATTTCCTCTATTATGTCAAAAGAAGAAAGCCGAAATGCTTATTTGGAATACATGACGATGATGAATGCATCTATTGTTATAATGGTATTCTTTTCCGGCATTTTGGGTTTTTGCATAGTGTACAATGCGACGATAATAAGTATAGGAGAAAGGAAGATGGAATTTTCCTCACTGCGAGTGCTTGGCATGGGGAAAAATGAGATTTTCAGAATGATACTTCAGGAAAATAATATAATAATGCTAATTGGGATTATACTTGGAATACCATTAGGTAAGCTTATGACTTATTATTCGTCGGCAGCATTTAGTACTACATTATATTGTATCAAAATAGAACCTAATTTTGTGGCATATTTTTCAGCTACGATTTTCACAGTAATATGTATAGTAGTGGCAGAGCTTGCAACTTACAGAAAGATAAGAAAGCTGGATTTCTTGCAAGCGTTAAAAAACAGGGCATCTTAATTGTGCATCAAAAAAAGGTTAATATAATAATAATTATAATTATAGTGTAAGAGTATATAATAGAGGTTTAGAGTATGAAAAAATTAAGAAACATAAGTAAGAAAAAAAGGGTAATATTAATGTTTTCCGTCCTTGTTATTGCAGTAATTGCTGGATTTATGGTTATGAATGCAGGGACAGTTGTAACTGTAGAAGAAGTTACAAAAGGCCAGGTCTTATTTATTGTAAAAGAAACAGGTTCTGTTGAGTCGCAAAGTACTATTACGATAAACGCCAAAAGTGTAGGGGAGATAGGCGAAATTGCAGTTGCTGAAGGACAAGAGGTAAAAGCAGGAGAGCTTTTGATTTCCGCAGATGCTGAAGGTAGTGTTCAGATGGATATAAAGAGCCTTGAAGCCCAGGCAGCGGCAGTGAGAACACAATATAATGAAGCAAAGCGGATATCAGATAAAAATAAAATTTTGTATGAAGAGGGAGCACTTAGCTACGAAGCATATAGTCAGTCTTTGGCAGTAACAAATCAATTAAGTCAGACGCTAGCCTCTATGAATTTTTCTACAGGTAGTATGGCAGCGGCAACAGGCGTTGGCGGAGTGTTTTCGCCAATTGATGGTGTAATAACAGATGTATTTGTAAAAAAAGGTGAGTCGGTAGTTGCTGGAAGCAAGCTGTTTGAAGTTTCAAATTTGGAGGAATTGTATCTGAAAACGCAATTAATTGCAGAGGATGCCAATAAAGTGAAGGTAGGAAATAAAGTATGGCTTTCAAATGAAGATGCTGATTTTTCTGATATGGAGGCAAAGGTATCAAAAGTGTTTTTGAAGGCACAGGAAACAATGTCTGATTTGGGAATATATCAGAAAAGAGTAACTGTTGAAATTGAGTCAGATAAGTTGAGCCAGTTAAGATTGGGAACCGATGTAGATGTTCATATAATAGCAGATATAAGAGAAGATGTTATACGAGTAAGTAAGAATTCTGTATTTAACTTAGCAAGTTTTGAATTTGATTCTTCTGAAAGCAATGATTCACAAATGAATGAAATTATTCCAAATGAGTATGTTTATGTGATAGAAAAAGGAAAAGCAGCTTTGAGAGAGGTTAAAACAGGATTAAAGGGGGAAAGCTATATAGAAATAGTTTCTGGATTAGAAGTAGGCGAAAGGATAATAAAATCACCAACAAAAGAAATTGAGGATGGAATTAAAGTAAAGTCAAACTAAATTAAAATTAAAATTAAATTACAATCAAATTGCAACAAATTAAATTAAAATTAATGGAATAAAATTAAACTTAAACGGTTGATTTGTAATGTTTATGTAAATTAATTGTGAAAAAGAGAAGTGTTTTTCTATAAGCTAATGATACGAATAAAAAAATACAATTCGATGAAAATAAATTGTGTAATATTGTAGAAGCTTGTGGTATACTAACTCTATTAAAAATGTCAATAATATTTTTTAGGAGGTACACATATATGAAAAAAGAGTTATTACTGATTTTAGATTTTGGAGCACACAACAATCAGCAGGTTGCCAAAATTGCAAGGGAAGCTGCTGTTTATTGTGAAGTTGCACCTTATAGTATAAAGAAAGAAGAATTAAAGGGAAAAAATCCAAAAGCACTTGTATTCATTGGTGATGATGAAAGTGAAGAAAAGGATTTAAAAGAAAAGATTGACGAGTTAAGTAGTTTTGGCGTTCCAGTGCTTCAGTTAGGTAATCAAAAAACTGTAGAAGAAATTAAAGAATTTATTTTTAGCACTGTAGGATTTTCAGGAACATGGACAACAGAAGCTTTTATAGATGATATGGTAGAACAGATAAGAGCACAGGTAGGAGACAAAAAAGTTCTTTGTGCACTTTCAGGAGGCGTAGACAGTTCAGTTTGTGCAGCTCTTGTATATAAAGCAATTGGAAAACAGCTTACTTGTATGTTTGTAAACCACGGACTTATGAGAAAGGGTGAGCCTGAACTTATCGCAGAGATTTTTGGCAAGCAGTTTGATATGAATCTAGTTAGTATAGATGCAGTTGACAGATTTCTTGGTAAGTTAGAAGGAGTTGACGATCCGGAGAAGAAGAGAAAAATTATAGGCGAAGAATTCATCAGAGTATTTGAAGAGGAATCAGAAAAGCTTGGAAAGATGGATTATTTAGTTCAGGGAACTATTTATCCGGATATTATCGAGAGCCTTTCCAACAAGGGTGTTGTAAAATCTCATCACAATGTAGGTGGACTTCCTGAAGAAGTAGGCTTTGAACTTGTTGAACCGGTAAAATGGCTATTCAAGGATGAGGTAAGAAAAGTAGGAGAAGCACTTGGACTTCCAAGAGAACAGGTATGGAGACAGCCATTTCCAGGTCCGGGACTTGGAGTAAGAGTTGTTGGTGCTATTACCAGAGAAAAACTTGGACTAGTAAGAGAGGCAGATGCAATTCTTAGAGAGGAAATCAAAATTGCAGGGCTTGAAGAACGTATTTGGCAGTATTTCACTGTATGCCCTGGAATTAAATCAGTAGGAGTTACAAATGGCGCTAGAACCTATGGACAAGCTATTGTAGTTAGAGCTATCTTGTCAAGTGATGCAATGACAGCAGATGTTGCAGAACTTCCGTACAAGCTTTTGACAAAGATTTCAACCAGAATAATAGCAGAGGTAGAAGGCGTAAACAGAGTACTTTACGATATTACACCAAAGCCACCAGGAACAATTGAGTTTGAATAGAATCCACGAGTATAGGAAGCCTTATAAACAGGACAATCCTAGGCTTTTTCTTGGCTCTTTGTCAAATGTTGGGGTGGGGTCCAATCTAATAAAAAATTAACTAGCTGGGTGCTAGGAAAATGCACCCAGTTTTAATTTGCATTTTAAAGCTAAATAATATACAAAATATTAATTAGATATTACATCATAGAATGTAATATTCTTTTTCTAA
>CAZWCK010000079.1:0-6430 GCA_964632625.1 uncultured Oscillospiraceae bacterium | reverse complement strand
AAATTTATGATATAATAAAGAGCGAAGTCGAGTATATTTCATCATAAATTTCCTTACGCCAACGGCGGTAAAAAGACAAAATTTATGATATAATATGTAGTATGCAATTGTGTCTTTGTCAAAAAGACGCAAATACAAGACATATAGGAGAATATTTATAAAATGGAACATATCAGAGTTGGTGGTAAGGAAATTCCCAGAGATTTATGTATTTTTTTGATTATTAGCATATTACTTGGGGTAGTTGGAGCTGTTGAGAGTACATCTTTGGCAAACAGACTATATGAAGATTTGAATTTTACAGTAATGCAGAGGTCAATGCTGGAAACTCCGAGAGAGTTTCCAGGGCTTATATCCGTCGTATTGATAGGAATGTTAAATGGATTAGGGGATATCAGAATAGCTGCTACTGCAAACATAATTGGGGGAATAGGTCTGCTTTTTTTCGGAATGGTTCCCAATCAGTTCTCTTTAGTTCTTATTACATTATTACTTTTCAGTACAGGACAGCATATTTATCTGCCACTTTCAAATACTATAGCTATGACTTTTGCGGAAGGTGAGAAATTCGGGCAGAGGTTGGGACAGATACAGGGTCTTGGAAGTTTTTCAATAATCATAACCAGTGCAGTACTGTTTTTAATGTATAAATTCCTGGATGTGACTTATCAAATGGTATTTACAATGGCCGGAATTGCAATGCTGCTAGCGGGAGTGCTCTTTTTGGTACTTGATAAAAACACCAAGAAAATTGTGGCAAAGCAAAAGTTTATTTTTCGCAAGGAATTTAAAATGTTCTATATACTTGCAACAATTAACGGTGCAAGAAAGCAGATTACTATTACTTTTGTGCCATGGCTTCTTATAGACATATACGAACAGCCGGTGACTACAATTACAGCTTTATTTTTTGTAGTTTGTCTAATAAATATCTTTTTTAAACCATGGTTTGGAAATGTTATTGACAGGTGTGGCGAAAGATATGCTTTGAGACTTGAGGCCGTAATAATGTTTATTGCTTGCATTGGATTTGCATTTGCCAAAATATTACTACCATTTACAATTGCACTCGGTGTGGCTTCAGTGTGTTACATAGCGGATAAGTTAATGGAGGCGACTGCTTCTATGGCAAGAGCAACTTATGTTAAGAAGCTTTCAAGCGATCCCTCTGATGTGGCAAGGACCCTTGTAATGGGACAGAGTATGGATCATGTAGTGTCCATGTGCATTCCTCTTGTGGCAGGCTATGCATGGTATGCAAATGGCGCAAATGGATATATGTACGTATTTCTTGGAGCACTGTTTATTTCGTTTTTGAATTTTGTGGTTGCTTCAAAATTGCCAAACAAATGATAATGTCAATATTTATGTGGTATTATTTTTAACAGAAATTGATTAAGCTCGGAAAGTAAAGATGGGGGAGTATGATGAAGTATATTGAAGTCAAAATATTTACAGGAGTTGCCGGGATTGAACCAATATTATCCTTGCTTATGGAAGAGGATATTTACGATGTGGTTGTGCAGAACCCTGAGGACATAAAAGACTTGTTGAACAAGGAACATGATTACGATTGGGACTATATTGATGAGAGCGTTTTGGAACTTGAAAATGAGGAGCCATCCTTAACGGTATATTTTGAATTGCCAGAAGGAAGGATAGAGGATGATGCTGTTCAGAAATTTATAAATGGTTATATTAATGAGAAAATTAGCTCAATTAAAGTAAGACTTAAAACCCTTGAAAAACAAGTGAATGATGGACTTTTTGGATGCAAGGTTGAAGGCTATCAAGGATTTGGACGGTTAGAGATGATTTCTCACGTTGTTAATGATGAAGACTGGAAGAATAACTGGAAGGAATACTTTAAACCTACAAGAATTACCGATAGGATTGTTGTTAAGCCTTCTTGGGAAGAATACGAAAGCAGTCCAGGGGATTTAGTTATTCAAATTGATCCGGGTATGGCTTTTGGAACAGGAACTCACGAGACTACTACACTCTGTCTGAAGCTGATGGAAAAGTACGGTGCAGCAGGGAAGAGCATCTTAGATGTAGGCTGCGGTTCCGGAATACTTTCAATTGCAGCAGGTCTACTTGGTGCAAAGGAAGTGCTTGGAGTGGAAATTGACCCTGTAGCGGTGAAGGTTGGTCAAGATAATGTAGAATTGAATGGTTTTTCACAAAAAGTTAAGGTCATTGAAGGCGATTTAACGAAAGGAATAGACTATAAGGCGGATTTGGTTGTTGCAAATATTATGGCAGATATAGTGAAGATGCTGTCAAAGGATGTACCAAGGCATTTGAACGATGGAGGAATATTTATTTCATCAGGGATATTGACAGAAAGAAAAGAGGATGTTGTTTCAGCAATAAAAGACTGTGGATTTGAAATAGTTGAAATTGCAGAGCAAGGAGAATGGTGTGCAATAGCAGCTCAAAAATATCAGTAATGAAAACTGTGAAAAAGGAGTTGAATCAGATGAAATATAAGGAAATTTACAAGGTGTTTTTTAGCCCTTCCGGAACTACAAAAAAGGTAAGCGACAGATTGTTCAGGAACTTTGAAGGTGGAGTTACTTCCATGGATTTGCTTTTACATCCCCAAACTATAGAAAAGTGCTTTGAGAGAGACGAATTTGTTGTTGTTTGCTTGCCGGTGTTTTCTGGCAGGATTCCTGTAGTTTGCGAAGCAAGTCTGAAAAAGTTGAAAGGAGAAAACACACCATTAGTAGCTATTGCTGTATATGGAAACAGAAATTATGATGATGCTGTTTTGGAGATAAATGATTTATTGATAAAGAATGGTTTTGCTATGATAGGTGCAGGAGCATTTCCTGTGCAGCATTCCATTTTTCCAAAGACTGCAACTGGCAGGCCGGATAGTAGGGATTTTGAAAAAATAGATGAATTCAGTAAACTGTGTATAGAGAAATTATTGCAGCTAGAAAGCAATTGTGACAAATGCAATACTGAAGAAAGCATCAATCTTGAATTGCCGGGGACAAGACCATACAAGGAAAGAGGCACTATGCCATATAAGCCCATTGTCAAAGAAAACTGTAATTTCTGCGGAGAATGTGCAAGGGTTTGCCCAGTAGGTGCTATAAATCCGTTTTCTCCATCTATTACCCAAAATGAAAGATGTATTTCATGTACTGCTTGTATAGCCGCGTGTCCTGTAGGTGCAAGGTCCTTTGCGGGCGAGGATTATGAAAAATCAGCAGCAGACTTCGAGCAAAGATGTGCAAAAAGAAGAGAACCTGAGTGGTGGTTGTAGAAAACATATATAATTTTATAATAGAATGTGGTATAATTGTAATATGGATTTTGTTGTACGGGTAGGTGTTAGATGAATAATTTGGAAAAGATAATTGAAAACATAAATGCTTCAATGCGAATGGAAAATATGCCATTATTTGAGTCAGATAAATTAAGAATTAAAGAATGTCTTGAGGGAAAGGTATCCTTTCAGGATGCCATTGACTTGTTAGTAAAAAAATATGCCAGTAAGTAGGTGATGTTAATGACAGAAGTTTTTTATTACGAATATGAGCCAGATTCATATTATTGCTATGAAAATTCTTATGTACTAATAAATAAACTCAATATTACTGATGCGGAAAAACTTAAAGATGCTGAGCGCGAAATAACTTCTCTGCGTACAGCTCAGATTATGATGGAAAAAAACAAGGACAAATTTGATTTTAAGTATTTAAAAAAGTTACACCATATTCTTCTCGGTGACATATATGAATGGGCAGGAAAAATCAGAACTGTGAATATTGCAAAGGGGGATCAATTTTGTCTTTGTCAATATATTGATGAACAGATGACTGAACTTTTCTTGAAACTTGAAAAAGAAAATTATTTGCAAGATTGTAAGAGTAAAGAGGAATTGGGCAAGAGACTTGCTTATTATTTAAGTGAAATTAACGCAATTCATGCATTTCGCGAGGGAAATGGAAGGACACAAAGATTGTTCATTGGACAGCTTGCAAATTCTGTGGACTATGAGTTGGATTATTCAAAAATAACCAGTGAGGATATGATTCAAGCCAGTAAAAAAGCGTTTGTTTTGGATTATGAGATGATGGAGCAACTTATTACTAATGCACTTCAACGGAAGTAAGAATAATACTAAAAAGGAGTTGGATCTTATTGTTTTGGCAGGATACACGCTTAAATACAGATCCTAAATGGTTATGAGCAGGTTTTTTGTAACAACAGATAATGTTTTTGATGACTGTATAAGGATAACTGACAAGCAGGACATTCAACATATTGTGAAAGTTTTGAGATTGAAGGAGGGGGACAAGATAGATGTTTCGGATTCTCTAAAGTGGGAATATCAAACGGAGATTTCTACAATAGATAAGGATTATGTAGATACAGTCATAATTGATAGACAGAGTTTTGCCAACGAGCCTTTTACTAAGGTCTCGCTTTTTCAAGGTATACCAAAAGCAGGAAAAATGGAGCTCATAATACAAAAATGTGTGGAACTAGGACTATACGAGCTTGTGCCAGTATTTACTGATAGAACTATCGTAACTGATAATGGTAAATTTTCAAAGAAAATTGAACGGTGGCAGAAAATTTCAGATGAGGCAGTAAAACAGTGTAAAAGAGGAATTATACCTGAAATCCGAAGAGATATTACGTTTAAAGAAATGATTAACAGCATAGATAAGTTTGAATTGGTACTTTTTCCTTATGAAAATGAAGAAAATATTACTATGAGAGATGTTCTTCATGACATAAGATTGAAGTGCGATTCAAAAAGATGCCTAGATGCAGTAAAAATGAACGTACCTGGATTAAAACAATATTGTATGCCTGAAACAGTGGCAATTATTATTGGTCCTGAAGGCGGTTTTTCAGACAGCGAGGCAGAGCAATTGAAGACTGCAGGAGCTAAGTGTGTAACTTTGGGAAAAACCACCTTAAGAACAGAAACTGCAGGAATGGCAGCACTTTCCATGGTAATGTACGAATTTGAGTTGTAGCAGGCACGGTCAGTGAGAAGGAGCTAGTATACGTGAAATATCTATATTGGAGGATCTGAGATATCTTTTCATAAGGAAAAGACTTTCTGGGTCTTTTGTTATGTAATTAGTTCCTTCATCGCAGCATAGGGAAGCTTGAAAACCCATATCTCTGATTATTTCTTCGGATTCATGTGTGTAAAATCCATAAGGGTAGACAAAGGCTGTAGGAGTATAACCTATTTTTGAATAGATTTTTTCCTGAAACATACCAATATCATTTTTGAGAATTTTTCTATATTTCTTAGAAGATTGCAGTGACTTTTTTAAAACGCCTTTTATACGATTATTGTTGTAATGCATATCATAGGTGTGATTTTGTATTTCAACATAACCGGAGTTCTGCAGTTCATCGACCTGATGCCATGTTAGATTAGAGTAGCTTATGTGGTTTTGGTCTTGAATGCTTAATATATCGGTATATTTTCCTACGATGGAGATGACAGCTTTCATGTTGTATTGGCGTAGCAATGGATAAGCATAGTAATAATTGTTGTAATATCCATCATCGAAAGTTAGTATGACAGGCTTTTCGGGAAGTGGTGTGCCTTTTTCAACGTAAGCAATTAGATCTGAAATCATTATGGTTGTGTAACCATTTTCGGATATATATCTAAGATCTTTTTCAAACAATTTAGGTTGTATTATATATTTATTTTGTGGGTCAGGATGCTTGAGTAAACTGTGATACATTATTATGGGAAGAGGTATTCCAGGAGAGTCTGATGTATTTTGTATGTCTGCAGAATTCTTGTCTATAACTTTAGTATCCTGGGTTGTAACATCCGGACAACAACGTTCATTAATGGGGGAAATTACTTTGGTCATATTTGGAATGTCATACGGAGACAAGCATGTGATAAACCCAAGTATAAAAATAAATACTGTAGCAAGTATAAAATAAGTGTATTTTTTGTTTGCTTTTAAATTTTTAAAATGTTCTTTCATAATGATACCTTTCTGCGGCTAATATTATGAGGGTCAAAACCTTTATATAAAGTACTTTGTATCTTGAAAATTTTCTAAGTAATTACTAAAATATATGATTTTGTTACTGAAAAAATGAGGGAAATATGTTATTATGTTACGGACACAAATAATGGACGGATATAGCACAATAAAATTAGAAATGAGAGAAAGACAATTTGAATATTAATAATAATGACAAGATAGACAATTTGAATATGGCTAATAAGAGAATGCTAATAGCCATGCACACTCTTGGTTGCAAGGTAAATCAATATGAGACTGAAGCAATAAAGGAACAGTTTCAAAAGGCAGGACATGAAATAGTTAAAGAAGATGAATTTGCGGATGTATATATTATAAATACATGCACAGTAACAGGTCTTGCAGACAGGAAATCTAGGCAGTACATCAGA
>CAZWCK010000078.1:5590-6769 GCA_964632625.1 uncultured Oscillospiraceae bacterium | reverse complement strand
TTATTGTTTTATAGGTTATTGCACTCAATTTGCGTGACTTATTATAAATAATGTGCTAAAATAAGCGCAAATACGCATTTTCTTTAAGAAGGGATGAATAAAATGAGAATTTTAGAAACAGAACGATTAATTTTAAGGCAATGGCGAGTAACAGATGCAGGAGCTCTATATGATTATGCAAAAAACCCAAATGTAGGACCCCATGCCGGGTGGAAACCACACAAGGACATAAACGAATCATTGGAAATCATTGAGAAATTATTTCTCCCTTACGATGTCTTTGCAATCGTATATAAGGAAACAGGAAAGATAATAGGCAGTATTGGGTTAGAACCGGATATAAGAAGACCTGATATTAAAAGTAGAGAAATGGGTTACTCCTTGTCGGAAGAATACTGGAAAAAAGGAATAATGACAGAGGCTGCTCATGAGGTAATGAATTACGCCTTTGATGTACTTGATTTAGATATACTTGCTATATGCACTGGTCCTGCAAACCTTAGATCTCAAAGAGTAATTGAAAAATGCGGATTTACATATGAAGGAACTTTAAGACAGGCCTATAGAATTTATGATGGCACGCTAAGAGACATCCTATGTCATTCTATTTTGCGGTCGGAATGGTATTCCAATCGAAGCATCTAATCCTTGGAGGAAAAAATGGTAAAAGAGAAACCGGCAAAACAAAAAACGGCAAAAACAAATGCTATTCGGTTATTAGATAGTAAAAAGATAAAATATGTTCTTAGGGAATACGAAGCACCCGATGGATTTTTAAGTGGAATAGAAGTAGCTCATGCCACAGGTATGCCAATAGAAAAAGTGTTTAAAACATTAGTTACGGTTGGTGCAAGCAAGGAACACTATGTTTGTGTAATCCCTGTTGCGGAAGAACTTAACCTAAAAAAAGCCGCAAAACACTTTGACGAAAAAAAATTGGAAATGTTACCCTCAAGAGAGCTGACGTCATTAACCGGATATATCAAAGGAGGATGTTCACCTGTGGGAATGAAAAAGCCTTTAAAAACCGCTATTGATCTTCATGCTTTAAACGAAGAGGTTTCAGGTTCAGAAAGAACCGGAAGTATAATCGTAAGCGGCGGAAAAGTCGGCTTGCAGATGGAGCTTGCTCTAAAAGATTTAATGTCTATCGCCGCTGCCGACCTGGCCGATTTGACA
>CAZWCK010000078.1:3325-5490 GCA_964632625.1 uncultured Oscillospiraceae bacterium | reverse complement strand
CTAGTTGAAAGGAAAGGTATTTATTATGAAAAACCCTGCAAGCATTCAACAAAACCATTTATATAGTGTGTTTTTTGCCCCTAGAGGCAGTATTCGTATGTATGAATTGGGTATGCAAATTTCCCAACAATATTTAACTCCTATGGACAGATTAATTGGTATCATAGGCGAGGCCGGCTCTGGAAAGAGCATGTTTGTAAAAGGCATGTTCCCCGGACTTGATTTGACAAATGATGATGAAGGCTTAAACGTACGCCCTCTTCCAATTATGGATTTGGAAGGCGGAGGTTTCTTCAAGCCCCATACTTACCATCTGGATATTAGATTTGAAGCCGGGTTTTATCAGATGTTTGAGCTTGCAGATGCAATAAACGATGCTGTCGATAAAGGTCGTAGGGTTATCGTAGAACATTTTGAACTTGTCTATCCTCTGATCAAAAGGAATGCTAACTTACTCATTGGTATGGGTTCAGAAATTATAGTTACAAGACCTACCATCTTTGGCCCCGAACCTGATGACGTTGCAAAAAGTGTATTTAGTTCTATAAATTACAGAAAAATGGCTCATACTGCAGAAGACATGGTTGAATATTGTCTACCTGAAAATTTGCAGGTATTGTGCGAGCATGGTGATGTAAGACATGGTTTCCTTATTGTTTTTGGCAACAAGCCTGATCTGGACATAGCTGAACTTGAAGCAAAAGTAAATAAATTAATTGCTTTGGATCTTCCAATATTCTATCATGATGACAGACATATAAAAATTGGTGAAAATATCCACCCTTGCACCGGTCCAAGAACCCATGTAAAGAGTACGGGAAAGGTTGAAGGCTTCAAACTGTTACCTGAATTTTACTACGATACTTATCTGAATGCATATTTGTTGGTAGGACAAGTTGGAGAATCTGGCGAAAAGCCAACAAACGACCTAAATAAAATATTTGTTTAGGTGAATTATTTGACTATATTATTAGGAAAATGGTGTGAAAGTTTATGGTAAAAAGAAAGCCAAGAAGGAGCAGAGAATTCAAAAAAAACAGCCAAATTATAGATTTCGACGAAGCAAGAGAAGCCCGTCGAAAAAAAAGAGGCTCTTTATCTTCAAAAAAGGCTGAATCTGATGAATTAACTACTGCCCAAAAGAATGCCTCACAAAGAAAGAATGCCATGAAAAACAGAAGAAAATTGGCATCAGCAATAATCTTACTATTTGTAATAGTAGTAATTGCTTTCTCGGCTTTTAATATCGTCTCTTTGCGGGCACAAAAAAAAGAGTTACAGGAGATAAATAAAGACCTGTTGTCAAAAAAACAAAAGCTTACAGAAGAATTAAACAACACAAATTCTCCCGAGTATATCGAACAACAGGCGAGGATTCAGTTGAAATTAATAAAACCCGGTGAATTATTATATATATTACCGGAGACCAACAGAACTACCCCTGCAGGAGTAATAACACCTGATGGAAATGATAGTGCCTCTGATGATGGAGATTCTGGTGCTAAAGGCGAGAGCCTCCAAAAAAACGGACAAACTGAAACTGAATAAACAGAACTACTTGAGGAAATATAATGAATATAGAGAAAAAAGAAATTGCGGAAATACTGGTGGTCGAAGGCAGGGATGATACTGCCGCCATCAACCGTGCTGTAAATGCTGAAACCATTGAAACACATGGATTTGGTATAAAAAAAGAAACCTGGTCATTAATCGAAAAGGCCTATAAAGAAAATGGGATTATAATCTTTACGGACCCGGATTTTGCAGGAAATGAAATAAGGCGAAAGCTTCTTGAGAGATTTCCAAATGCTAAGGAAGCTTTTTTATCTAGGAAGGATGCAACAAGGAAAAATGACATAGGCATAGAAAATGCTTCTCCCGAAGCAATCAGAGAGGCCCTTGCAAAAGCACATTGTACAATTACTTCCATTAACCATAAAAGAGAACTGTTTACTATGGAGGACATGTTTCTTTATGGACTCGTAGGCTGTGAAAAAGCATCAGAAAACAGGGATAAACTGGGGAAAGCTTTAGGAATAGGCTATGGAAACGGTTCTGCTTTTCTAAAAAAGTTAAATAAATTTAACATAAGTAAAGAGGAGTTTAAACAATCTTTTGATTAACAATAAATTGTATACCCCTACAACGATTAGGGAAATAAAAAA
>CAZWCK010000078.1:0-3225 GCA_964632625.1 uncultured Oscillospiraceae bacterium | reverse complement strand
ATCTTTTGATTAACAATAAATTGTATACCCCTACAACGATTAGGGAAATAAAAAACAAATATAACTTTAAATTGTCCAAAAGTCTTGGGCAAAATTTTCTGACTGACAAAAATGTCTTGGACAAGATTATTTCCGAATCCTTCATTTGCGAAGAAGATTTGGTAATCGAAATAGGTCCCGGCATAGGAGTTCTTACAGCAGAAGCCGCTCAGTTTGCCGGAAAAGTAGTTGCCATAGAAATAGATAAAAATCTGCTACCTATTTTAAATGAAACTTTAGGCGGTCTTGATAATATTGAAGTAATAAACAAGGATATTTTGAAAACAGACTTAAATGAAATACTTGATTCTCACAAAATTATTAATGGCTGCCCACGAAACGCTGTTCGAATTATCGGTAATTTGCCATACTATATTACCACGCCTATCATAATGAAGATTTTGGAGGATGGCATAAAGGCTGATAGCATTACCATTATGATGCAGAAGGAAGTAGCAGACAGAATAATGGCAAAACCAGGTGGAAAAACATATGGAGCTTTATCTGTCGCCGTTCAGTATTACTGTGAAGTAAACAGCATTGCTATAGTTCCGCGTACTTCTTTTGTTCCATCGCCAAATGTGGATTCTGCTGTACTAAGGCTAGATATAAGGAAAAAGAAACCTGTAGAATTGTCAGACGAAAATGTATTTTTTGCCTGCATCAAATCCGGTTTTGGACAAAGAAGAAAGACTTTGCTCAATTCCCTATCGGGGGTTATGGGACTATCTAAGGAGCAGGTCAGCATTGTACTTGAAAGAGCTGGCATTGATGGCATCAGAAGGGCAGAGACATTGAATTTAAACGAGTTTGCGCATTTGGCAAATGAAGTCACTCAGTTCATTGAATTTGATAAGATTGATGAAAACTAATAAGAACAAAACAGTATCAGGGGAGTTAGATTAATAATGAAAAATTTTAAAAATATATATAGTAAATATTTGAATAATTGTTTGGCAATGAGTCTTTTTCTTGCCTTTTTATTGAATTTGATAATTGAGTCTCTAGCAAGAAAATCTTTAATGAATGGGCTTGATTTTATTGCTGATAGTCCATTAGTGTTTTTTTACAATGTATTAATTATATTTACCACTTTATCTATCGCGCTGCTTTTCAAACGAAGAATATTTGTATATGTGCTTGTTTCTATTTTCTGGTTAGCTCTTGCCGTTGCAAACGGCATTATTCTGTTGAGCAGGATGACACCGTTTACAATGAATGATTTGGCTGTATTTAAAGATGGGCTTTCAATAGTTACAAACTATTTGTCTACTACAGAAATTGCCCTTGCCATATCCGGTGTTGTCATATTGATAACTCTGCTCACCTTGTTGTTTTTCTTTGCTCCAAGGAAGAAGCAAAGGATTAATTACAAAAAGAACATTGCCCTACTTCTTGCCATTATACTTGGCATGCTTGGTTTAACACAACTAGCAATTAAAACAAAGGTTGTAGATACCTTCTTCGGAAATCTACCTTATGCATACAGAGATTTTGGTGTTCCCTATTGCTTTATCAACACTTGGTTAGTAACAGGAATAGGAACTCCTATGGATTATTCCAAAGAGAATATTATTGAAATATTTAAAGCAGGTGAACTGAACGGCGATAATTGCCAAACCTTTTCTTTTGAAGACGACGGCAAGGATCATCCCAATATTATTATGTTGCAGTTGGAATCTTTCATAGATCCTTTACTTGTAAAAACCATCGAGCTTTCCTCTGACCCAATTCCTTATTTCAGGGAGCTAAAAGAAAAATATTCTTCAGGTTATCTGACAGTTCCTGCTGTTGGTGCAGGTACTGCAAATACAGAATTTGAAGCTTTGACAGGTATGAGCGTTAAATTTTTTGGTCCTGGCGAATATCCTTATAAATCCATATTGGATGAACAAACCTGCGAGAGCCTACCCTATGATTTGAAAGACCTTGGTTATTCTGCACATGCAATTCACAATCATAGAGGAATCTTTTATGGTAGAAATAAGGTTTTTGCAGACCTTGGATTTGATACGTTTACAAGCCTCGAATATATGAATAACGTGGTAAAGACTCCAAAAAACTGGGCCAAAGATGCTGTTCTTACCAACCAGATTTTGGATGCGCTTAATTCTACCGAAAACGAAGACTTTATTTACACCGTATCTGTTCAGGGCCACGGAAAGTATCCTATGGAAAAAGTATTGCAAAATCCTGAAATTGAGGTAACAAAAGCACCTACAGAAGAACTGCGTTGGCAATATGAGTACTATGTTAATCAAATTTATGAAATGGATTTGTTCGTTAAAGCTCTTACCGATGCTTTGGAAGAATATGATGAAGATGTAATTCTTGTAATGTATGGAGATCACCTCCCTGCACTTGAAATGACAGAAGAGGAAATGGAAAACGGTTCTATCTACGAAACAGAATATATTATGTGGGATAATTTCAACTTAAAAAAAGAGGATAAGCCTTTGTGCTCATACCAACTGGGAGCAGAAATATTGACTAGATTGGATATTCATGATGGCACCCTTGTCACCCATCATCAAAATCATCAGAATAGCCAAACCTATTTGCAGGACCTTAAGTTATTGCAGTACGATATGTTATATGGACAGAAGTTCATCTATGGTGAAAGCGATCCTTTTGAGCCTACCCATCTGCAAATGGGCATTAACCCTATCGTTGTGGATGAGGTTGTTCAAATTGGACATAAGTACTACTTAAAGGGGAAAAATTTCACAGAATTCAGTAAAATTTCGTTAGATGGCGAAATCCTGGATACTATTTATCTGGGACCTACGGTTCTTGGATTACTTGAAAAGGTTTCGCCTGAAGATGTTGAACGAATGAAAATAAGTCAGGTTGAGAAAAACAAGGAAATATTGAGTACCACGGAATAGATGTTTCTACAAATGAGCATTAAGCGGACAGTTACGGCTGTCCGCTTTTGTTTTGCCTAAATTTCGAGTCTTATTGTTCGTTTTTAATACCTATAAAGCTTTTGGGTACAGCACCGTTTTTACATACAACAGAGTAAATTTCAAAACCATGAAACTCTAAGATTTGGATAAGTTTTTAGCCTCTGTTTTAAGTCCAAGACAAAATGCAAGCTTTTTTATCACATTTACCGCAAATTAGCATTTTTGAAACTTCCTTTCAAATTTTATATATTATCAAAATATTTAAGTCTTTTAACCG
>CAZWCK010000077.1:0-6824 GCA_964632625.1 uncultured Oscillospiraceae bacterium | reverse complement strand
CTCACCTCCTGAAAGCTGTGTTGAGGGTTGTCCTAATTTAATATAACCAAGTCCTACTTCCTCCAGAGTTTCCAATTGTCTTGAAATAGAAGGTATGTGTTTAAAAAATTCAAGTGCTTCGGATACATTCATGTCAAGTACTTCAAAAATGTTCTTTCCCTTGTACTTAACCTCCAGAGTCTCCCTGCTATATCTCTTTCCCTTACAAACCTCACACTGAACATATACGTCAGGTAAGAAGTGCATTTCTATTTTGATAATACCATCACCGTTGCAGGCTTCACATCTGCCTCCTTTTACATTAAAACTAAATCTTCCTTTTTCGTATCCCCTTATTTTGGATTCCGGAAGCTGCGAAAACAAATCACGAATGGGAGTGAACACTCCTGTGTAAGTTGCAGGATTCGATCTAGGAGTTCTGCCAATTGGAGATTGGTTAATATCAATAATCTTATCAATATTATCTATTCCTTTAATTTCCTTATGCCTTCCCGGCCTATCTTTTGCTCTATTTATTTTCATGGCAAGACCCTTGTATAATATTTCATTCACAAGACTGCTTTTACCTGAACCTGAAACCCCAGTAACACAAACCAATTTTCCCAAAGGAATATCTACATCAATTCCCTTCAAATTGTTTTCTTCTGCACCTATGATTGTAATTTTCTTGCCATTTCCTTCTCGCCTTGCTTTTGGCACTTCTATCTTTCTTACGCCTGTCAGATACTGCCCTGTAATAGACTCCTTGCAGTTCTTTATTGCATCAATATCTCCTGCTGCAACTACATTGCCGCCATGTACTCCTGCTCCTGGTCCTATGTCCACAATATAATCCGCAGCATACATGGTATCTTCGTCGTGCTCCACCAGTATCAGCGTATTACCTATATCACATAAATGTCTTAATGTTGCAAGAAGCTTCTCATTATCCTTTTGATGAAGACCTATGCTTGGTTCATCCAAAATATACAATACGCCTATCAAGCTTGAACCTATTTGTGTAGCCAGTCTTATTCTTTGTGATTCTCCTCCTGACAGTGTTCCAGATGCCCTTGATAAGGTAAGATAATCAAGCCCCACATCCACAAGAAAATTCAACCTAGCTTTAATTTCCTTCAGAATTTGCTTTGAGATAATTTCATTTTTTTCTGACAAACTAAGCTCTTCCATAAATTTAATTGCCTGACTTATTGACATGTCTGATAGCTCGGCAATGTTCTTCCCGCCAACTGTTACCGCCAGGACTTCCGGTTTCAATCTCTTTCCATGGCACTCCTCACACGTAATAATACTCATATATTTTTCAATTTTTTCCTTGATATAATCTGAGCTGGATTCCCTATATCTTCTCTCCAGATTATTTATTACCCCCTCAAATCTATGGTTCATGTAGGATCTGGAGCCGTTATTCTTGCTCTCATAATAATATGATATTTTTCTATCACCAGTGCCGTAAAGCAATTCCTTTTTAAATTTATCAGGTAATTTTTTATATGGTATATTTATGTCCACTTGATGTTCATTGGCAAGAGCATCTATCATCTGCCTGTAAAAATTAGAAGTTTCCATCGATGCAAAGGCATTGCCAAGACATCCATCTGCAATACTTAAATTTTGGTCTTCAATAAATATCTCCGGGTCTATTCTCTGAGTAAAACCAAGTCCATTACAATTAGGACAAGCGCCAAAAGGACTATTGAAGGAAAACATTCTTGGTTCAAGCTCTTCTATACTTATTCCGTGCTCAGCGCAAGCCAGTTTAGTGCTAAAAGTCTTTTCATAATCAATTTGTCCATTGTCCTTATCCTTTGGATTTATTAAAGCTACCACCAAACCGTCTCCATGTGAAATTGAAAGCTCTGCTGCCTCTGACAGCCGACTTTCTGAACCCTTTTTTATTATTACTCTGTCTACAACAATCTCTATAGTATGCTTAAAGGTTTTTTCCAAAGAGATTTCCTCTTCATTTATCTGATATATTTCCCCGTCTATTCTGACCCTTGTAAATCCCTCTTTCCTTATTCTGTCTATAACCTTTTCGTGTTCCCCTTTTCTTTGCCTTATGACAGGAGCAAGAACGGTAACTCTCGTACCCTCTTCAAGTTCCATCAGATTATCCACAATCTGATCTACCGTCTGGCTTGTTATTTCTTTTCCGCATATTGGACAATGAGGTATGCCTATTCTAGCATACATAAGCCTCAGATAATCATGTATCTCCGTAACCGTACCAACTGTAGAGCGGGGATTCTTACTCGTAGTTTTTTGATCTATAGAAATAGCCGGTGACAAGCCTTCGATGTATTCAACATCTGGTTTCTCCATCTGTCCCAAAAATTGTCTGGCATATGCCGATAAGCTTTCTACATATCTTCTCTGCCCCTCTGCATATATTGTATCAAATGCCAGTGAAGACTTGCCTGAACCAGATAGCCCTGTTAGTACCACAAATTTATCCCTTGGTATAGCCAAATCTATATTGTTTAAATTGTTTTCATTTGCACCTTTTATATAAATTTCATTTGCCATTTTATGTTATTTTACCATTTCCTTTTCTATGTTTTTATTATCATTTTTTAACCTTAGTTTTTGTGTTAAATCAGTTTTCATTATAATCTTAGCTTATATTCAAAAACTTCATCTCTAAGCTGCGCGGCTCTTTCAAATTGTAAATCCTGCGCCGCCTGCTTCATTTCTTTCTCCAATTTCTTAACATACTCCGAAAGCTCTCTTTTAGTTAACTCTAATGGGCTCTTGCCCTTATAGATTGAAATATCAGTTTCTGCCTTTGTAGCTTCAATTACTTCCCTTACTGATTTTTCTATGGTAGTAGGAGTAATGTTATTTAATATGTTATATTCATCTTGAAGCTTTCGTCTTCTTTCTGTTTCCGAAATTGCCCTGCTCATGGCCTCACTAATAAAATCTGCATACATTATTACCCTTCCATTGACATTTCTTGCAGCACGACCTATGGTTTGTATCAAGGAAGTCTCAGTCCTAAGGAAGCCTTGCTTATCAGCATCTAATATCACCACCAGAGATACCTCAGGAACGTCAAGGCCCTCACGAAGTAAGTTTATCCCTACCAAAACATCAAACTTACCCATTCGTAAATCACGAATTATCTCCATTCTCTCCAACGTGACTATTTCAGAATGAAGATACCTGACCTTTATTCCTGCATTCTTCAGATAATCAGTAAGACTCTCTGACATCTTCTTTGTTAGAGTAGTAACAAAAACCTTTTCGCCTTTTTCCACAGTTTTATTTATCTCACCTATGAGGTCATCAATTTGCCCCACACTCTTTCGCACTTCTATCTTTGGGTCTAGCAGCCCAGTAGGTCTAATCAATAGCTCTGCAGTTATTCCTCCACTTTTCTCCTTTTCATAGTTTGTAGGAGTTGCACTTACATATATCATTTGATTAATCATGCTTTCAAATTCTTCAAATTTAAGAGGTCTATTATCCAAGGCTGAGGGTAACCTAAACCCATAATCCACAAGGGAAGTCTTTCTTGCCCTGTCCCCTGCATACATTGCCCTCAGTTGGGGAAGCATCACATGAGATTCATCTATTATAATCAGAAAATCCTTAGGAAAATAGTCAATCAAAGTATATGGTCTTTGTCCCTCTGACAATCCATTCAAATGCCTAGAATAATTTTCAATTCCTTTACAGCTACCTACTTCTCTAAGCATTTCAAGATCATACCTGGTTCTCTGCTCTATTCGCTGTGCCTCTAGCAATTTTCCCCTATCTCTCAGCCAGATCAATCTTTCTTCAAGCTCTTCCTCGATTGTCACTATAGCTTTTTCCATCTTTTCTTTTGATGTTACATAATGAGTTGCCGGAAATATAGCAATATGATTTCTTATGCCTATAATCTCTCCTGTAATAGAGTTTATTTCCTTAATTGTCTCTATCTCATCTCCGAAAAGTTCCACCCTCACTGCATTTTCTGCACCTGCCGGATAGATGTCTATAACATCACCTCTTGCCCTGAAAGTACCTCTTACAAAAGACATGTCATTCCTTGTATATTGAATATCCACTAACTTACTTAGTATGTCCTGTCTACTTTTCTCCATTCCCGGTCTCATAGAGAGCATCTGATTTTCATAATCAAAGGGGCTGCCCAAACCATATATGCAAGACACGCTTGCAACGATTATCACATCATTTCGCTCCGCAAGAGCTGCAGTAGCGGAATGCCTAAGTTTTTCTATCTCTTCATTTATATCAGAATCCTTTTCTATATAAGTATCGGTTGATGGAACATATGCTTCAGGCTGATAGTAATCATAATAGCTAACAAAATATTCTACAGCATTATTAGGGAAAAACTCTTTAAATTCTCCACAAAGTTGCGCTGCCAAGGTTTTGTTATGTGATATTACCAAAGTTGGTTTTTGCACTTTTTCTATGATATTTGCCATAGAGAAAGTCTTCCCTGAACCGGTTACTCCCATCAATGTCTGATGTTTGCTTCCATCCAAAATCCCCTGTGACAGTTTTTTAACTGCCATAGGCTGATCTCCACACATATTAAATTTTGATACAATTTTGAATTTACCTTTATTCTTCACTTTTCACCTATTTCAATTACCCACCAGATTTAAGAATCAAAATTAGTTTTAACTAATATTTTTATATTTATTTGTATCATATACCTTATTGTTTTTCAAACATACGTTCTTTCAAGAATAGTATATCAAACTATTTTAACTTTGTCCATACTTTTCTGTTTTTTTATTGCTTTTTACTTGCATTTCACTGCTTTATCGTGTTATAATACATCATAGAAAATGTATTCTTGTATACAATTTCTATGGTTTGCCCTATTACATTGCAGCACTGTTTCTAGTGTTGCATTTTCATAATATCAAATTTATAGAAAGGAACGAAAAACATGGAAAATCAACCTATTAGAAACCAGTTATTTATTAATGAAATGGCTAAAAAACTAGAAAAAAATGATGCAATTGAAGATGAACTATATATTAAACATGACGTGAAAAGAGGTCTTCGTAATGCAAATGGCACAGGCGTGATTGTAGGCCTAACAAAGGTAGGTACTGTAGAAGGTTATACTGTTGGCTAAAATAAAGAAAAACTTCCTATGGAGGGAGAACTCTATTACAGGGGATATAGTATTAAAGATCTTGTAAATAACTGCCATTCTGAAAACCGTTTTGGCTTTGAAGAAATAACCTACTTACTATTATTTGGTGAACTTCCGACTTCCAAACAACTAACCGATTTTAAAGAAATGTTAGGTGAAAAACGAGAATTGCCTTCAAACTTTGCACGAGATATGATACTCACAGCGCCTTCTTCAAGTATTATGAACAAGCTAGCTCGCAGTGTGCTTGCTCTTTATTCTTATGATGAAAATCCTGACGATACTTCTATTCCAAATGTATTACGCCAGTCTATAAATCTTATTGGTCACTTTCCCACTTTAATTGCTTACGGATATCAGGCAAAGGCATCTTATTACGACAATAAAAGCCTGCATCTCCATTATCCTATCGAGAAACTGAGCACTGCTGAAAACATTTTAAGAATGATTAGACCTACTGGAGAATACACGGAGCTTGAAGCCAAATTGCTTGACTTATCATTGATCCTCCATGCAGAACATGGTGGTGGTAATAATTCAACATTTACAACCCATCTGGTTTCTTCTTCGGGTACAGATACTTATTCGGCTATTGCGGCGGCTGTAGGTTCTTTGAAGGGGCCAAGGCATGGTGGTGCAAATATTTCTGTAATAAACATGATTGATGATATGAAAGCTAATGTAAAAGACATTTCAAATTTTAGCCAAGTTGAAGATTACTTGGTAAAAGTTCTCCGGGGTGAGGCAAATGACGGAAGCGGTCTGATATATGGTTTGGGGCACGCCATCTACACTCTTTCAGATCCAAGAGCCGTACTATTAAAAGCAATGGCAGAAAAACTTGCTATTTACAAGAATATGATGGATGATTTTATGCTATGTAAATTTATCGAAGAAAAAGGACCTGCTCTTTATGCTGAAATTAAAGGTAATACTAAGCCCATGCCAGCTAACGTGGATCTTTATTCAGGATTTGTTTACACTGCACTGAATATTCCTACTGAAATTTCCACTCCTTTATTTGCAACCGGCAGGCTTTCCGGTTGGTGTGCTCATCGTTTAGAGGAAATTATCGCAGGCAAGCGATTAATGAGACCTGCCTACAATAGTGTTCAGCCAATTCGAGAATACGTTCCTATTTCTCGTAGATAAAACCATATTTTAATACCGGCTAAGCCGGTATTTTGTTTGTTCTTCTAAATCTAATTTAGCATTATTACTTTTTTATTTTTCCTCTGTTTGAAGCTTGAAGTTCTTATTTATAGGAATTTGGCATAGAATTTGCACATTATATATTTACCAATTATGTAGCGGACATAAATTTCTGCTTCAAAATTTTTAATTTATACTATACACAAAAAGGAGAGAGCAAAATAATAATAAAAGATAAAGTGGATAATTATTTTAATGAGATCATTGATATAAGAAGAACTCTTCACCAAAATCCTGAACTTTCTGAACATGAAGTCCAAACGTCAAAATTTATATGCGAATTATTATCCAAATGGCGAATTGAATATGAAAGCAATGTAGGAGGAAATGATAGCAAGAGAAGGCTATATCGAATTATAGCAATCGGATTAAATGGGATGAAACACTAATTAAACAGGTCTAAATAAGCTGAATTTTTGGTTAATAAATAAGATTATTTCAACTTTCTCTCTAATGATCTTTAGTATTAGATTTTGATATATCT
>CAZWCK010000076.1:0-6901 GCA_964632625.1 uncultured Oscillospiraceae bacterium | reverse complement strand
TCAGAAACCATTATTCCTTGTTCCCCTATTTTTAGCCTTACGATAATATAATCAAGATGAATACCCTCTATTATACCAAACGGTAGATTTTCCTTTTTTATATTCTCTACCATATTCTTTCTCTTTACAAAAGTAGAACTTGCACCCATTTTGTATAATTTCATTCTGCTGTTTACAGGCTCAATTATTCCTACATCCAATGTGGAAAAAATCTCCTCTTCCGATTTTACCAGTAATATGGAATTAACCGCCTTTATTGCAGTTTCTATTTCATACCCTATCTCCAAAAGATAAGAGATTGTATTTACTACCAGATTACTTTCTTCCGATGCACGTTTACCTTTTCCCATGCCATCACTTATTAATATCAAATATCTTCCATCTTTTAACTTTCGGCATAGCTTACTGTCACCGGATATTTCCCCATCTGCTGCATAGCTTGAATTTCCTATTTTCAAATCAAATTTAGGCTCAGTGCATATTTCTACCGGATACCTTCCTAACCGGATTATTCCTTTGCTCATCTTTTCCACCACTTGAGACATGCCCTGAAATTGATGTGCAACTACGGTTCTTCCGCCGCTCGGTGTGATAAAAATATTCGAAAGCTTGTCGAAGCTTTCCTTATATGAATATAAAGTGTCAACAACTATTTGTCTCCCTACATAGTCATAATAGGAATCATCTTTGACTAATTTAAGAATTACACAATCAAGGCCCTCGCACATTTTGGGAGATAATATCATAAACGTCAATGCCGCTATTGCAGGAGCTAATGGACTTAATAATTGATCTTGCGCAAAAGGACATAGAACGAATCCCAATACAGTGCCCATATAACAAATACTTGCGTTACCTCTTTTGGTATTTTTCATATATCCAATCACGAAACCTCCACAAGCAAACGGAACCATTATTTCCATTGGACAAATCCCTGCAAAAATTAAAACCAAGGAAGATGCGACGCTTGCAGTAATTCCTTCCATTATTCCCATTCTATATCCAACAACCATAACAAGAAGCATTGAAAGAATCATTGTAAAATGATTAGAGAATCCACCCTCTTGTCCCCAAATACCAAGTCCGCAAAACATTAAGGTGCTTACGATACACAAAACTGTTATCCCGCACTCGGAGCTTCCCTTATATTCAGCCTTTTCTACTAACAAGGAATATGCTGCATCAAATATAAATGAGGTCACATATATTACCAATATTTCTAAGATCAGCATCGTTAAATCAAACCTATAGTAGAGTCCCGAACCAATATAATATGCACAATTACAAATAACCATTATCAATGCTGCTATTGATACATATGCTACTAATGGCAGCTTTCTTTTTCCTATTAATGAAAACACCACAGCACAAATTAAGGTTGCCGCAAAATCTCCCCAAATATAATTTGCAGCAACAGGATCACCCAAAACATATGTTGTATATGCAATAATCATTGGTGGCAAAAGATAAAGGTAAACCCGGTCCTTCTCAAGCAACACTGTGATAAGTGCTATGCCGCAAGGTAAAAAACTACCAAGAATCATCACTTTTGTAATAAAAAATGTAGCTATTACCATAGCGCCAACTAACCAGTAGCTAATATTCGCTCGCTCTTTTATGGATTCTGCAGTGGCAATTCCACCATTATACAAGTACTCCAAAATCTTCCCCCCTACTCCCAAATCAAATTTCACTCTTTTAAACATAATACAATATTTCGTCGTCACATTTTGTATTATTTTCGTGCCATTCTGGATTTTTATTCGCAACTTACGACACAATCTTTGCATATGCCCTTTTTTTAATGTTGCTAGGGCATAATTATGCTGTTTTATGTAAGTATTATCATTTTCTTGCAAGAACCCTTACTCATTTTTTTCACATACATTATACTTTTAAATATATTAATATAGGAAACCTATTATTTTATTAAAATTTATCAAAATCTTTGAAACGGAGGGCTTGCCATGGAAAAGGCACGCAAATTTTGTATTGATTACGGAACTGAAAATTGTCCTTGTTACCTTGCACTGACAAAAGACTGTCTTGTTTGCGACAGACTACAATGCCATAGTTCTCATGATTCTCTAAACCAGATCATAGGAAATTGTAACGATTGTAAATGGGGCGGTGCTTGCGTTTACAATGAATTCATTCAGAATGGAAAAAAAATTAACAATCCACGCATAAATCAAGCTATGCAAATTATAGATAAAAAAGAATATCCTGATGGTACAACAGTTTTTATATTAGATGCAGGAAGAGGATTTGCTGAAAAAGCTTCTCCCCCTGGCTCCTTTATATTTATTAAAAAAAATAGTTATAGTGATTTTTATAATATTCCTATTTCAATTTTATGGTCAGATGTTGAAAAAGGTCAAATTCACATTGCAATTAAACCTCTTTCTCAAAAAACTAAAATCATTTTGGAAGAAGATAATTTGAACAGTGTTAAGGATAACAATTATATTACAGTAAGAGGCGTTTATCGAAACGGTATTCTTGGTGTTGATGAATTGTTTTCCCAAATAAATAATTTTCAAAGACAGCTACACAAAACAGATAATTACCCTGTTCAATCGCCATATAAAATTTTAATTCTTACGAAGGGTATTGGTTTTGCTCCCGGTGTACATCTTGCAAATTATCTTATTAATAAATCAAACGGAAGTAAGAATTATAAATACGAAATAGACTTTACAATGGATACCGACAAAATCTCAACTGAATTAATCATAGAATATCTGAAGCTTCTAAACGGTAACACAGAATCTGATTTTTATAAATCTTTGAATGTGTCATATGTTTCTCTATCTGAAATGCTGCAGACTATAGAACATAACAATTGCTCCAAAATACTCGAGTCTGAGAAAAATAGCAATTGCAAAGGTTCCTTAATTTGGCCAGAATTGTTCGCAAAAACATACTCTTCAATAGTAATTCTGACCTCAGATTACTATATTGAACAGTTTAAAAGGTTACTTCCTATTACAGCATACAGTAACAATTTCAGGTTGTGTTGCGGTGAAGGGATTTGTGGAGCTTGCACTATTGTTGATAAAAATGGAGAAACCTTTAGAATGTGCAAATGTAACAAAGCCTTGTAATTTAATCTTACACTATTTTTAATATTTCAATTCTGTTTTTTCAATATTTCAATTCTAATTTTTTCATTGAACATGAATAAATTCTATGGTACAATAACTAAATGTAAGTTTTGTACTCATTTTGAAATGATACAAGGATTATCTATCTAAATTTGAAAAGAGGTTATGAAAATGAAAAGAATAAAGACAGTAGCAACTAGAGACCTTGCCAATTCTGCAAAGTCAGGTGGATGTGGTGAATGCCAAACTTCATGCCAGTCAGCAAGCAAAACTTCATGCAGTGTTGCAAACCAGCAGTGTGAACAGTTAAAAAAGAAAAACTAATAATTATTAAATCGTTGCAAATTAAATGCAGCGATTTTTTAAAGATATACCGAATTGAAGAGTCTTTTAGGGAAAGGAACATATGAACAAGGAACCAAATAAAAGGGATATTTCTCCCTTGCAATACAATAATACGCAAGATAAACCTCAAACAAAAATTCATGCTTATAAATTAAATGGTTATAACATCGTCATAGATATTAACAGTGGTTCTGTCCACATAGTTGATCCTATTGCTTATGATGTAATTACTATGTATGAAACCACCTCTAAGGAGAATATTATAACAAAACTTTTCTTAGAGTATCCATCACAGCCCGGCATCGATTGGGCACAGGAAATTGAAGAGATCTTTGAAGATATTGAGAACTTAAAAAAGGAAGGTAAGTTGTTTAGTAACGATCCTTTCAAAAACATATCCATGGATTTTAAAAAAAAGCAGTCTGTAGTAAAGGCGCTTTGTCTACACATGGCTCATGATTGTAATCTGGCGTGTAAATACTGTTTTGCAGGCAAAGGTGAATACTGCGGAGAAAAAGCCCTTATGAGCTATGAAGTTGGAAAAAAAGCACTGGACTATCTTGTGGAAAACTCTGTTGGGCGTAAGAACTTAGAGGTGGATTATTTTGGTGGCGAGCCACTATTAAATTTTGAAGTAATTAAGCAATTGACTGCCTATGGGCGTGGATTGGAAAAAAAATATCAAAAAAACTTTAGATTTACATTAACAACAAACGGAGTATTGCTAGACAATGAAGTAATAGAGTTTTGTAATAAAGAAATGAGTAATGTAGTTCTCAGCCTTGACGGGCGAAAAGAAGTTCACGATGCCTTGCGTGTGACCCCAAACGGCAAGGGCAGTTATGATATGATATTGCCTTCATTCAAGAAACTAGCTGAAAGTAGAAATCAAAAGGACTATTACATGAGAGGAACTTATACCCATTACAATACGGATTTCGCTTCAGATATCTTGCATATGGCAGACCTTGGTTTCAAGGAGCTTTCTATGGAGCCTGTTGTGGCGTCTCCAAGTGAGGACTATGCCTTAAAAGAAACTGATTTGCCTAAATTATTGTCCGAATATGAAAGACTTGCTTTGGAAATGATAGAAAGGCACAAGAATGGTAACGGCTTTAAGTTTTACCACTATACCATAGATTTAACAGGAGGCCCCTGCATAGTTAAAAGGATTTCCGGCTGTGGTGTTGGCACTGAATATATGGCTGTAACTCCTGAGGGCGATTTATATCCCTGTCACCAATTTGTAGGAGACAAAAAATTTCTCCTTGGTAATGTCTTTGATGGAGTACATAATGCTGAAATTTTAGATGAATTTAAACATTGTAACATTTATTCCCATAAGGAATGTGAACACTGCTTTGCAAAAATGTATTGTAGCGGTGGCTGTGCCGCAAATGCTTACCATTCCACTGGTAGCATTAACGGTATCTATGAACTTGGCTGTGAATTGCATCGAAAAAGAATAGAATGTGCCATAATGGTGGAAGTCGCTACTAAATATTTGTAGGTGGTCAGAAAAAACAGGTTAGAAAAAAATCTAAACTGTTTTTTTATTGTTTTCTGCTACTGTCATCAAATGAATATATATATCCACCACAATTTGATAAAGCTCTGGGGGTATTTCTCTCCCAACTTCTAACTTGGCAAGCAAAGTAGAAGCACTGTCGTCGTGATATATGGTTATTCCATTTTCAATACCCACTTGCAATATTTTTTGAGCAATGTGACCTGAACCTGCAGCAACTACCTTTGGTGCACTATCCTTTTCCTTGTCATACTTTAAAGCTGCAACCTGCAATTTTTCATTAGATTTTGACATCCATCCCCACCTTCTTCTTTCCAAGCTTAGGAAATTTTTTCACTATTGATGTTTCTTCACTAAATTCCCCTACTTGATAATTAGCTAACCTGTACCCACTTTTCTCCACATCTATACGAAGGGCATTTTTTATTTTCTTAACATCATCTAATATTTCTTTCGGACATTTAATATCCAAGTCTATCATTTTGTCTTTCTGCAATAAATCCACTTGGAAGGTTCCATATTCATCAGATTTAATCATAAAGAAAATATTATTTGAATTCTCAGCCTGTCCCTTTCGCTCTGTAGGTTCTTTGTCTATATACATCTCAACATATGTATCTTCCTGCCCGAATTTGATTGGCAAAATATAGTGCATTAACTGCATAACAGGGCTTTCACTCCTTATGAGTGCCCCTAACATATTCTGTCCCATATTCTGCATTTTTACCGGACTGCTTTCTTCAAGTACCTTAGATAATAGAGAAGCCATATCCTTATCGTCTGCTTCTATTCCATATTTTGAAAGAAACATATTTTCTAAATCTCTTTTGGTTTCAACACTTTTCAGTTCTTTAGCCGCATCAAAGATCATCCTTCGCATTTCCAGAAAATCTTCATCTTTTAAACTTGTAATTGGTTTTAGCGTTTCTGCAAGATTCATAAGGCTTTGATTAAGCAATTTGGGTTCTCCCTTATCAAATCTTACAATATGGTGAATTATAGCCATAACCGGGTTTCTTATTTTATCATTAAGTTCGTACTTATTTACCATTTCACTGAGCAATGGAATGAATTCATTTTTCAAAAATTGCCGTACCTGCTTATGCTCTGCTTCCAACCCCTCAATCATTGCATTTCCATTTGTATTAACTTGCCCATTAGTTACATTGGTTTCATTAGTTGCATTCCCCTGATTAGGTAAACCCTTAAAATCGGTTTGGATTAATGCTTGCAATTTGTCTACGTGTTGTTGTAAGACACTTTTATCTCCGCTAAACAGTAAATTTATCAAATCTTTACTTTGAATGACTACAGCCTTTAAAGAATTCCCTTGATTGATAAGTGCATCAAAATGTCTCAAAATGGCTGCAATGTTTTCTGAAAGCTGCGGATTTCCCTGCACCTTTGCAAGCAATTTTAGTATATCAAAAGCTTCCCCGCTGAAAGGTGTAGCTCCTTTGTCCTGCTTAATTAGTGCTTCAAGCATTTCCTTAGGATTCAAAAAAAAATGCTGCAAAAATTCTTCATCAATATTAAAAGGTAGTGCAGCAAACAATTTGGAAGATAATATCAATGCACGCAAATTATCTATCTCGACCATTGTAGAATCATTAATAGGCTTTAATATTTCCTGTCCTAGATTTAATAACAATTCTTTTCCTGAAGCATTGTTCTTTTCTTGTATGTCTTTAGGAATTACCTTTATCTCTTCCGCAGAACTTCCAATATCAAAAATACTATCTGTAGGTAGTTTGCCAGGAATACTATTTATTCTCTCTTTAACTATTATAGGTGATGTTACTTTTAAAATTTCAGGCAATTTATTTCTCCTTTGTGATATACTTGACTTCACTCGTATATTATATTATAAATTTTATCTTTATAACGCCGTTGGCGCAATGAAATTTATGATGAAATATAC
>CAZWCK010000075.1:0-7009 GCA_964632625.1 uncultured Oscillospiraceae bacterium | reverse complement strand
TTGCCCATCTTTTCCTGTGTATATTTCCAATGGGTCACCCTCCCTAATTCGCAAAATTCTTCTAATTTCCTTGGGTATTACAACTCTTCCTAAATCATCAATTCTTCTAACAATACCTGTAGCTTTCATGCACATTTCCTCCTATTACAAATATTACATATATTATCTGTATTGTGGAAAAAAATATTCAATAATTATATTATTTTAATCATATTGTTAAGTATAAAATTATCATATAAAAATGTGATTTCCGTGATTAAAATAAATTTCCATAAAAATAGTGAAATACGAAACACAATATGATACAATAAGCACGTATGTTCAATTCAAAATATATTAAAAGGAATGGGAAGAATAGACAAAAAATCGGATATAGTGCAGATTAATATGCTATTTCGATTATAGAAAGGAAAAGTAACCATGTTATTTAAGAATATTACAATATTGGATGATAATTTAAAAGTAAAAAAGAATATGTTTGTAGGTATAAAGGATAGCCGAATTGATTTTGTTGGTGAAGATAAACCTTCTTTTGATTATGGAAATGAATATGATGGCAAAGGGAAATTGTTAATGTCAGGATTTATTAATTCTCATGCACATTCACCAATGATGTTGATGAGAGGGTATGGTGAGAATTTAACCTTGCAAAATTGGCTCAACGAAAAAATATTTCCATTTGAAGCCAAATTGACAGGGGAAGCAGTATATTATTCAACATTGCTTGCAATGGCAGAATCTTTTAGATTTGGTATAGTTTCAACTTCAGACATGTATTATTTTTGTGAAGACATGATAAGAGCAATAGTTGAGAGTGGTGCCAAAAATAATATCAGCAGAAGCGTTACTAATTTTTCTGATGCGGATCTATGGTCATTGGAATCAGCTAAAGAAATGAAATACCTTTATGAAAACTATAATGGGATGGCTGATGGGAAAATAATTGTTGATATGAGCTTACATGGAGAATATACATCTAATCTTGCTACTGCCATAAAAATGGCAGAATATACCAAAAAAATAGGCGCCAATATGCATGTGCATGTTTCAGAAACAAGGCTTGAACATGAAGAATGTATAAAGAGACACGGGGTGACACCGGTGCAATATTTGAATAAATGCGGAATATTTGATACACCTACAATCGCGGCTCACTGCATTTGGCTTGAAGGCGAAGACTTTGATATTTTAAAGGAAAAAGGAGTCACTGTTGCCTGTAATCCTGTTAGCAATCTTAAGCTTGCAAGTGGCGTATGCAATGTACCAATGCTATTAGATAAAGGAGTAAATGTGTCAATAGGAACGGATAGTGTTGCCAGTAACAATAGCTTGAATTTCATAGAGGAAATTAAGACATTTGCACTTTTATCAAAAACCAAGTTTAATGATCCTACATTAATAACGCCAAGGGAAGTATTGACTGCGGCTACTTATGCAGGAGCGAAAGCACAGGGAAGAAAAGATTGCGGCAAATTGGCGGTAGGAAATAAAGCAGATTTGATAGTGATGGACCTTGATCAGCCGCATATTCATCCAATACATGATTTACTTACCAATATAGTTTATTCAGCTTCAGGAAGTGATATAGTACTTACAATGGTTGATGGAAAAGTGGTATATAATAATGGTGAATACACTACAATAGATATAGAAAAAGTAATAAGAGAAACAGAGAAAGCTACAGAAAATATATTAAAACAGTTATAGGAAAAGGAAATATTATGGCAAAAAAAACATTTATGCAAGGGGCAGTGGTGCTTGGAATAGCAGGTATAATAATAAAATTATTGGGTGCATTTTTTAGGATACCTCTTGCGAATTTAATAGGTGATGAGGGGATGGGGTATTATCAGACAGCTTACCCCATATATGTTCTATTTCTGACATTGGCTACAGCGGGAATTCCAATAGCCATATCGAGAATGGTAGCGGAAAGAATTGCGGTTGACAAGCATTATGATGCCTATAGAGTATTTAGGGTTTCATTCATACTTTTGCTTTGCATAGGTGTTTCATCTGCAAGCATTTGTTTCTTTGGTGCAGATGTTCTGGTAAAAATCATGGGAAATACGGGGGCAAAGTCTGCAATGATGGCAATTGCACCGGCACTTTTATTTGTTCCTATTATGGCAGCTTATCGAGGCTATTTCCAAGGCATGCAGGATATGAAACCGACAGCTGTGTCTCAAGTTGTTGAACAACTTTTTCGAGTATTTGTTGGTCTTGCGCTTGCATTTACACTAGCCCAAATAGGTTTAAAGTACGCAGCAGCAGGTGCATCCTTTGGAGCTACAGCAGGAGCCATAGCTGGTATTATTACGGTGATGATAATATATCTGTATAAAAAGAAGCAGTACACTCACGACATAAATAGAACAAAAACAAGAGACATTGAAAGAGCAGGGGATATTCTCACAAAAATTTTTATAATAGCAATACCCATTACAATAGGAGCAGCAATAATGCCTATCATGAATTTCATTGATGTAGGAATTGTAATGACACGATTGCAGCAAATAGGTTTTTCTGAACGAGCTGCCAATGGAATGTATGGGCAGTATACAGGGATGGCAGGGCCGCTTATTAATTTTCCACAGGTTCTGACCCAGGCGGTGGCCATGAGCCTAGTGCCTGCAGTAGCAACTGCTTTTAAGACAAACGATATGGAATTTTTGAGAGAAAATGTGAAGCTTGGGATTAGAACCTCTATTATTATTGGAATGCCTTGTGCCTTAGGGCTTATGGTAATGGCAGAACCAATAATGCTATTGCTTTATCCTTTTAAAAAAGCGAGTGCACTAAGTGCAGCCCCTTGTTTAATGGTAATGGCCTTTGGTGTGATTTTTCTTTCAACAGTTCAGACCTTAACAGGTGTATTGCAAGGTGTAGGAAAACAAAACATACCAGTTAGAAACATGTTTATTGGAGCAATTGCAAAAATTGGCATTACTTACTATCTTACAGGAATCGCAAGTATTGGTGTAAAGGGAGCTGCCATGGGTACGGTAGCAGCTTATATAATTGCTTCAACTTTGAATTTGTTGTCGGTTCGAAAATATACAGGTGCTAAGTTTGACATTATGTTGACTTTTATTAAGCCGCTTACAGCATCTCTTGTGATGGCATTGATCTGCAGAGTTACTTATGGGCTTATATTTGAAATACTGGGAAACTCAATTTCTACATTGATTTCTATTTTTGTCGCAATGATAATATATATATTGATGTTATTTGTTACAAAATCAATAACAAAAGAAGAAATCTCGAGATTACCAAAAGGTGATAAGCTAGTAAGGATGATAAACAAATTGAAAAAATAGTTAGGTGGAGTTATTTATGAAGGATAAATATGAGGTTCTGTATAAAGAACAAGAAAACAAAGAAGAAGCATTTTTGAGGTTGATACACATTATAGAGCTTCTTAGAAAAGAATGCCCATGGGACAAAGAACAAACTCATGACAGCTTGAGACAGTGTATGCTTGAAGAAGCCTATGAGGTTGCAGACGCCATAGATAAACGCGATATGAAAAATCTTGAAGAAGAGCTTGGAGACGTACTATTACAGGTGGTATTTCATGGAATATTAGGTGAAGAAAATGGAAATTTTGACATTTCTAGTATAATTAACAGGGAATGTGACAAAATGATAAGGAGGCATCCGCATATTTTTTTGAAAGAAAACATTAAAAGTGTTGACAAAGTCATTGAAAAATGGGAAAATGTGAAAAGGAAAGAGCATGGAAATATTTTGAACAAACAAATTATGTCCAGTGTACCTAAGGCTTTACCGTCTTTGATTCGTAGCTATAAGATACAAGAGAAGGCTATGCAAGTGGGATTTGATTGGGATAATATTAAAGATGCTTTTCTGAAAGTTGAGGAGGAAACTGATGAACTTCTTGAAGCATGTGTTGCTGATAATATAGGAAGTATGACAGAGGAGTTGGGAGATTTGTTATTTTCTGTAGTAAATGTAGCAAGGCTTATGCACATTAATCCGGAGTATGCTCTTGGATTGTCAAGTGAGAAGTTTGTTCGAAGGTTTGGATTCATTGAAGATAATATTTTGGCTCAGGGGAAACGTATAGAAGATGCATCTCTTGAAGAAATGGACAAGCTATGGAATGAAGCTAAGCTAACAGAGAAAAACTAAGGGTGTCAGTGACTCAATAAGCAATAGTTTATTATTATTTTAAGGGAGGATTTATTCATGAATAAGGCTGAATTAATCACTGCAGTTGCAGAGAAAACAGGATTTACTAAAAAAGATGCAGAGGTTGCAGTTAATGCTTTCGTTTCAAGCGTCGAAGCTGCTTTAGTAAAGGGAGAAAAAGTACAACTAATTGGTTTTGGCACTTTTGAAACTCGTCAGAGAAAAGCTAGACAGGGAAGAAACCCTAGAAAGCCTGGAGAAACAATCGAAATTGCTGCTTCAAAAGCTCCAGTATTCAAAGCTGGTAAAGCTCTTAAGGATGCTGTAAACAAATAAGATAAAAATCTAGGGCAACAGAGGTTGCCCTTTTTTTTCTTTGACTTGCTGAAAGGAGAAAATATGAGAATAGACAAATTTCTTAAAAATTCAAGATTGATAAAAAGACGAACTGTTGCAAAAGAAGCCTGCGAGCAAGAGAGAATCACAATCAATGACAAAATTGCAAAGCCAGGAAGTGAAGTCAAGGTAGGAGATGTTATTCACATAACTTTTGGAAATAGTTCCATTACTGCTAAAGTACTTAATTTGTCTGAATCCTGCAAAAAAGAAGATGCAGCCACTATGTATGAAATCATATAGCAGCTGCATTAATATTACTATTTTGAAATACCGCTTGCCGGTTTAATTATGCCGGTTCTGACGATACATCTGTTCCACACGAGGGGAATCAAAGTTGTTTGCATACCCAAGGTTATGACACATTTTAAGATTCTAAGAGGAAGCATTCCTATTACAGCTTGGTCAAATAGTAAGTATAACCAATATGTATCTAATAGTAAATTTAAAAATATTACTATTATTGAAGAAGCGACTATAGTCCTTTGCCAGGTTATCTCTTTATTGTGAAGAACTAGGCCAAAGACTGCTCCGGTTAGAAAAGCAGTAAGAGTAAAACCAGGGAAATATGGGCCAGCGGGAAACAAAAGCATGCCTATCAAATCTCCTGCTGCGTAAGCTATGCCACCCCAAAAAGGACCATACAATATTCCTGCAATTGCTATCGGAAGAAAACCAATTCCGATTCGTAATGTAGTAGGCATAAATATGGAGCATAGTCTTGTCAGTATGATTTCCATAGTAATTAATAGTGCCAACATTACAAGTTGTGTTGTTTTTGATTGTTTTGTCATAAAAAAACTCCTTTCTCTAATAGAATAAAATCCCTACACTAAAGAGAAAAGAGTTAATATTTTTTCCTTTAAGTAGTAGCGGACGCAATACTGTAACGCAAGCGGTTTGCTTTTCGTTCATAAGCTACATCCCATCTTATGACACTTTACGCACAATATTTACTCTACAAGGGTATACTAGCATAAGGAAAAAATAATTGCAACAAAAAAACAATCAAAATACATGAGTTGCATTTTTGTTATTTACTACAAAATGTTTCTAAGGGCCAGGGTTTCATTTAAATACAAGTATTTTAACTGAGTGGATAAACATGCACATTCACCGGCAGAATTAGATACATCTTTAGCTTTAACATAGAAAAATGCACGGGAAATTGTAGAATCAATTTCATCTAATTTAGAAACGGAATAAAAATATATAGCAATTTTCCTATATTTGTCCCATTGGATTTTGACTTCTTCACATTTAGTTTCTGCCTCATCCCAATTCTCTTGATAAATTCCCGTTATTATATCATTTTCAATTTTCGTAGTAAGTTGTGTAATTGTATCATCAGAATAATTATTATATATAGACCATATGGAGATTAGTACAATTATGATGGAAGTAGATATTATAAGTGATCGCATATTACCACCTCTATTGCTTTACCCTCCATATTACAACAGTATATATGAAGCTTTTTTAATTCATCACTAAACGCCAAGAAAACTTTTTTATAATCGGATACTCCAACCCTTGAAAGTTGGGATCTCAGTTCATCCTCTGTATAGCCCATAGAAGCAAGTGCATTATTATATATAACACCATCACATATAATAACAGCAGGCAAAGTTTCCTTTTCTTTTGTAATACACATGTCTTTCGCAGTCAGGGGCTTGTTTTCTTCCTTCAGTATTACTGACAGCTCACCGTTAGGCTCTAATATTGCGTAGTTTACATCTGAAATAGAAGGCGCGTTGTTTATTCTTAACTGTTCTAATAAATCATTTATGGTAATTCTTAATGCTTGCATTTCTTTTTTATTTATAACACCATGATCTATTAATATACTTGGCTTACCGTTAATAAAATTTTTGAAGTGCTCAGATTTTATAGAAAGGGTTGAAAACATAACTTGAAGCAATAGTAATGTAAATATGGCTACGACTCCGCTGATTAAAGATACCTCAGGGGATTCTATAGGTATAGATGCCAATTCAGCAATCATGAATATTACTACCAGTTGAAAAGGTGATAGCTTTGATAATTCTGATTTACCCATCATTCTAAGAACGAACAAAACAATAATATAGAGTATAGTTGTACGTATTAGTATAACTGTCATGAGTTACCTCCCAAAAGAATATATATTTATATTATGGACTTGTTAAGTATTTGATATACTCTTTTGAATTAAAGTTTAAATGACCCGATACTATGCCAGATATATTTTGGTAAAAAATCGATAACAATGAACAACCAAACAAACAATTTAAGGACAACCAATAAGAACCAATTCATAGAAAAAAATAACAAAAAAAGTATTGACAACAATAGTGTCGTCTGATAAACTAATCAAGCTGTCGAAAGAAGTGACAAAACATCTAAAAACCGATAAAATATCTTGTGATAAAAAGTCGAAAAAACTATTGAAAAGGTATTGACAAAGGTAAAAGCGTTT
>CAZWCK010000074.1:0-7140 GCA_964632625.1 uncultured Oscillospiraceae bacterium | reverse complement strand
GTTTGCCCTTTTTATTGCTGTTATTATCTGCCTGATAATACAGAGCTCAACAAAGGTTTCAAAAGATGTGTCCTTTTGTGAATCAAAACTTTTTATAGCTCTAAACACACCTATCATTCCTTCTTGAATTACATCCTCAGTGTCTGCCCCCATTATGAAATAATGATGTGCCTTTAATCTAACAACATCCTTATACTTCCTAATAAGTTCTTCTTCTGCATTCTCATCACCTTGCTTAGCAAGTGTTACCAATTCTTCATCTGTAAAATTACTGTACATCCCTTTGCTTCCTTATCTCATAGATGAGAATTGCTGCTGCATTTGAAGCATTCAAAGAAGTAATTTGCCCCTTCATTGGAATAGATACCACAAAGTCGCATTTCTCCTTTACTAATCTGCTTATCCCTGCACCTTCACTGCCAATAACCAAAGCAATACTACCTGTTAGATTTGCCTTGTAATAGGGTTCTCCTTCCATGTCACAAGCTGCAATCCAAATGTTCAAGCCTTTCAATTTGTCAATAGTCTGCGCAATGTTTGAAACCTTTGCACATTTCAAATGTTCAGTTGCTCCTGCAGAAGCCTTTACCACCGTATCCGTAATTCCTACAGCCCTTCTCTTTGGAATTATCACACCATGAGCACCGGCAGTTTCCGCAGTACGCATTATGGCTCCAAGATTGTGTGGGTCTTCAATGTTATCCAATATGATAATAAACGGTGCTTCGCCTCTAGTCCTTGCCACCTCCACGATATCTTCTACTTCACAATATTCAAAGGTGGAAACAAATGCAATAACTCCCTGATGTGTTTTCCCCTCTGCAATTCTGTCAAGAGCTGCTTTATCTGCATATTGAATAGGAATCCTTTTGTCCTTTGCCATCCCCTCAATTTTTTTGATGGAACCTTCTGCACCTTTTGCTATTACAATTTTCTCTATTTCCCTCTCGCTTCTCAGTGCCTCAATTACAGGGTTCCTTCCAATGATAATATTTTCATTACTCATAAATCACTCTTTCTCCTATATTCCGTAAACTGATAACGGATACCCTTTTCTTCCCTTATATCACCTTCCCATTTCAATTCAATTTCATTCAATAAATCCAAATTGGGAAATTTCTTGTCTGCTTCAAATTGTTCAAATATTTTTGTTACATAAAAAACATTACATTTTTCTAAAAACTGATTGTATATATTTTCTCCCCCTGCAACAAAAATATCCTTATCGGAAATATTATGAGCAGCTATTTTTTCTTGTAGATCCTGTTCGCTGTTTACTGCTTCACAAAAGAAATTATTGTCCTGTGCCACCATCTGTTGCTCAACATCGCTTGAAATAATTTTATATTGAAGGTCTCTTGTAAAAACAAAGGTGTTTCTCCCTTTCAATGGTTTTGCTCCCGGTAAAGACTCCAGAGTTTTTCTTCCCATAATTAAAGTCTTTCCTACAGTTTTTTCTTTAAAATAATTTAAATCCCCCGGCAAATGCGCAAGCAGGCCATTATCTTTTCCTATATTCCAATTTTGATCTACAGCTACTATTATTTTCATTATTATATTCATTCCTTCCGCTTAGCTCAAGGCACAAAACGTAATAAAATACGCCGGCTACAAGCAGCTTTTTTGTTTTATACAGCAATGGGAATATTCTTTATCTGAGGATTCTTTTCATAGTTTTCAATAGTTATATCGTCTATTGTAAAATCATAAAAATTCTTAATATTAGGATTCAATTTGAATGTTGGTGCTAGATACTGTGGCCTTTTAATCATTTCTTCTATTATTGGAATATGTCTATCGTATATATGTGCATCTGAAATGACATGAACTAACTCCCCAACCTCAAACCCAGAAACCTGCGCAAGCATGTGAAGCAATACAGAATATTGCACTACATTCCAATTGTTTGCTGCCAGAATATCTTGTGATCGCTGATTCAAAATAGCATTTAATTTGTTGCCTGTTACATTGAAAGTCATACTATATGCACAAGGCTCAAGGCCCATTTCCATTAAATCCTGAAAATTAAATATATTTGTCATTATTCTTCTTGAGTAGGGAGTATTTTTCAACTGCCAAAGCACATTGTCCACCTGATCCATTTCACCTTGCGCAAATTTATATCTGACTCCTAATTGATAACCGTATGCTTTTCCTATTGATCCGTTTTCATCAGCCCATTGATCCCATATATGGCTTTTTAGTTCTCCAATATTGTTGGACTTTTTTTGCCAAATCCATAACATTTCATCAATAGCCGACTTTATAGCAGTTGGTCTAAGTGTTAAAGCAGGAAATTCCTCTTGCAAATTATATCGATTCACTATCCCAAAACATTTAATGGTATGTGCCGGAGTTCCATCCTCCCACTTAGCCCGTACAATCTGCCCTTCTGAAGAATACCCAGTGTTCAAAATTTTTTTGCACATATCAGTAAATAATATATCTGCTTTGCTCATAACATCCTTCCCCTTATCTTTTTTCTATTTTGGAGGCACCGATTAACTGAATTGATTTGTAAATTATCTCTTCCATTCGCTCAATTTTCTCATCTAAATACAGATATCCCACCAAGGCTTCAAAAGCCGTAGCAAGCTTGTACGTAACCGGATCCACATTCTTTGGCTTGGAAGTAATCCTTCTGTTTCTTGCACGCTTTGCTAAGCTTTTTTCATCTTCCGTCAATTCCTCAAATATGGCTTTTAGAGCAAAAGCCTGACCTTCTGCTCTTACATATTTTATTGAAATCTGATGCAATCTGTCTACATTTTCCGCACCAAAATTCAAAACATATTTTCTTACATATATTTCATATACAGCATCGCCAATATAAGCAAGTGCTGTTGTATTTATATTTTTGATTTCCATTAAAAATTCCCTTATGGTTTTTATTTTATGGTTTTTATATTACCATCCAACTCTGCACCCATACCTATCGCTATGGCCTTAGCTGTAATATTTCCCTTTACAGAAGCATCACAGGTTAATTGTACTTCATCGCTAGCTTTGATTTCTCCAATAACTTTCCCTTCAATATCAATCTTGTTCCCTATAATATTTCCTTCTATAGTTGAAGTAGCAATTATAGTTACATTCCCCTTGGCATTAATATCTGCTTTTATCCTACCTGTTTTTATTAAAATATTATTGCAGGTAATTTCACCCAATACATTTCCCGAAACAGCCACATCTCCCATTACATTTATATTGCCATTCACTGTTCCTGCTATTTCTAAGTGTCCTTTGGACATAATATCTCCATCAATAATCGTATTCTCAGAAATTATTCCAACTTCACTGCTTATAACTTCTGCAGCAACTGCCTCTTTGTTTTTTTCTGTGTCCTCTTTAATTGGGTTTTGCGTTAAAGTTGAATAGTTTAGTTCCTCAATATTATTTTCATTTAAATAGATTTCATCAACTTTTTCAGCATCTTTTATTGCATTTGCCAAGGTAGCGCCAAAATCTCTTTTTTCCACAACACTTTCTTCCATGTTCTAAACCTCCAAATCAAAATCAATATCTTCATCAATGTCATCTTGTCTTTTCGTTATAATACTGCCTCTAATCCTCGAGCCTATACTAGTTGCTATTCCTGAAGTTTCAATATCTCCAATAAGTAACGCATTTGAGGATAACTGGGTCATATTTGAAACAAATAGGTTGCCCTTAACTTTCCCATCAAGATTAACATTAATCCCCTGTACATTTCCAACAATGGCACTTCCTTTTTTAATTGAAATATCCCCATCTGAAAGGATATTTCCTTTTACGGAAGAACCTTGCAGAAGCATATTATTTCCTTTTACGCCACCCTCTACAATGCCTAATATAATCACATCCTCTTGGGTATCCACATCACCGCGAACCTTGCCTTGCAGCTCTATCTTATCCTTGCTGCTTATATTACCTATTACTACCATATTTTCTGTTATTCTAGTATACTCATTATTCATGTAATCAGAAGATGTATTCTCTGATGGTCTTGTAATTGCTACTGCCTCTTCCATTTTCATTTCTTTATTCATCCTTGATTTTAAATCAAGCTGCAAATTCATTTCAGCAACTACCGGCTTTGGCTCTGCTTTTGATACAACTCTCGAAGGCGCCTTTGCTACCAGTCTTGCTTGTGATATTTCTTCCAAGTTTTCGTTCTTTTTAATTGTGTTTACATTAGCATTAATTATACTGTCCTTACCGCTTGCTTTTGTTTGTGGGACTTTCTGATATTTTTTTTCATTATCCTCTTCATCAAAACCTGTAAGTTCCTTTAATGCTTTTACAAAATTGTCTTTAGTGCCCATCTTTCACCTCTCCTTAATTTTTACACGCTTACTAATCAAAAGCTATAGGTTTAACATCATTGGTAAGTATTCCAAAGTTATAACCTTTGTCCTTGTAATAACTTATTATACTTGGTAATGCCTCTGCAGTTACACCTTTACTTTCTCCGTCATGTAATAACATTATAATTCTGCTTTTTCCTGCCCCTGTGTCTATACTGTTTTGAAGTACTTCTTCAGCACTTACTGAAGATTTCATATCTGCCGCTGTTGCATTCCAATCATAATACGTAAAACCTCTTCTATTCATCTCTGCTGTAAGTTCTTTTCTAATAATTGTATTATATTTGTTAATGGTACCGCCTGGAAATCTAAAAATATCAGGTTTCACTCCCGTAATTTTACTAATCATTTCATATTGAGCATTAAAATCATCTAAAAACGCTTCCACCGAATCATATATATCTGTATAGGAATGGGAATATGTATGTATACCTATAGCATGTCCTTCGTCAACAATTCTCTTTAAAATAGATTCTTGTCCTTTATTATTCATAACAAAAAAAGTTGCTTTCACATTATTTTCTTTTAATATGTCTAAAATTTTTTCAGTAACCTTTGTAGGCCCATCATCAAAGGTTAAATAGATGGTATTTTCGGCTACATTATATTCTGTTGCCTGTTCAGCATATAAATTTTCATACATCGTCTGATAATACAATGGTTCGCTTTCCTGACTCACTGTTTCTTGTGCTTCTCCTTGAATACTCATTTGCTGAATTTTGTTCTCCAGTGCCATTATCTTTTTTTCTGCTTTATTTAATCCGTATCCTGTAAAGCATATACCAATCGTTAAAGTAATAATTAGCAATAAAGTTATTAATAATATTAATCTTCTAAAAAAATTAACACTTCCAAATTTCATCTTCCGTACCTATTCCTTATCTAGTTCCTTCAATTTGTTTTCCAACATTACAATACGTCTCCTCAAACATTCTAACTCAACTGCTACAGGATCCGGCAAATCAACTTGATTCATGTCGGCTGTACTTTGCCCACCTCTTTTTACAATAGTCCCGGGAATTCCAACCACAGTACAAGCGTTTGGCACCTCTTTCAGTACTACTGATCCTGCGCCTATTTTTACATCATCTCCCACTTTGAAAGGTCCAAGTACCTTAGCTCCCGAACTGATTATTACCCTATTTCCTATGGTAGGATGTCTCTTTCCAACATCCTTTCCTGTACCACCTAGAGTAACACCTTGATAAATTGTAACATCGTCACCGATTTCCGTGGTTTCTCCTATCACAACTGCCATGCCATGGTCAATGAAGCACCTTCTTCCAATAATTGCTCCTGGATGTATTTCTATTCCCGTAAACCATCTTGCAAGTTGAGAAATAATTCTCGCAACTAGTTTAAAGCCATGTCTATATAGGGAATGTGCAGGTTTATGTAATATCAACGCCCACACTCCCGGGTAGCACAGCAAAACTTCAAAAGCATTTCTGGCTGCAGGGTCTTTTTGAGTGGCCGTTCTGATATCTTCGCTTATATCTCTAAAAAAAGCCATTTTCTTTCCTTCTTTCCATTATAAAAAGCAGGCGCGTACACCTGCTTAGAATTATACTATAATCAATATTAATAAGCAAACATTAATTCGGATATTTAGTGAAAAATGCTCATTTTTCGGAATAATCCAAATGATTTATTCTAAAAATTATTCTAAATATAGTTTGCCGGATTTTGATTGACACCGTTTACCAATACTTCATAGTGAAGTAAATTTCCGGTAGCATTTCCGGTTCTGCCAACAGTAGCAATAACCTGTCCTTTTTCTACAACATCGCCAACATTCACACACATGGAACTGCAATGAGCATATCTTGTTTCCAGACCATTTCCGTGATCAATCTTCACAATGTTACCATAGCTCCCCTTGTAACCTGCATAAATTACAACTCCCGCATCTGCCGCAAATATAGAAGATCCCTTAGGACTTCTTAAATCTATACCCAAATGCCTTCTGCTCCCTCTGCTAGCAAGATAAGGCGAAGAAATTTCAACTTTCGCTACAGGACACATCAGTGTGCCACTTCCTGTATATGTCGGAACACTTGCAGTACCCTTCAAGGCTACCTGCGCTATAGGTTCACTGATTATGTCTTCACTTATTACATTTGTAGCAACAATTACACCATTTTGTTTGGTAACCTCAGAAATTACATTTTTACTTCCAGAAGTTCCAGGAGTCTTTACTGAGGTTTGTCCTTTGTAAAGGCTATCTGAATTCTCATATACTACCTCATATGGTATATTCTCAACATTTGCAACTTTTTCAGTAATAATTACATTAACAAAAGGTATTGGTGTATATAAATTTATTTCTTGCCCTATATGAAGCTTTTCCGGAGAAAGTCCAGGGTTCATGGATTGCAATTCATAAGGACTTATACCATTTGCCACTGCAATATCCCATATAGTATCTCCTCCCTGCACTATATAAGTTCTCTTTTCAGTAGTTCCTGTGAATATATATTGAACTGCATCATCAACACTCATTATTTCTTCAGCCGCAACATTCTCGCCTTCTTGCATTTTCATTTCTTCTAATTTAATTTCTTTATCAAATGCAACGCTTGTTATTTCCGAATTTTCGGTTTGATAGCAAGCCTTAATACCCTCAAAAACTGACCAAGCATCTTCTTCATTTGCAACCTTAACTACTTCTTTATTATTAATCTTAATTATCCACGGTGTTCCAGAAAATATAGCTTCCGAAGTTTCTGTCTCAGGAGCACTTTTAGCAACATCATTAATATCCTTTTCAGTTTCTGTAATATTCATTGATATT